>QKAX01000206.1 GCA_003246255.1 Demequina lutea | reverse complement strand
GGGCGCGTTCGCGATGATTCGCGTGGAGAACGTGTTCAGGGGCCAGCTGGAAACAGTGGACGGGCTCCCCCGGACCACCAAGAGTTCGGCCCTGCATCACGGCTACGGCCTCAAGAACATGCGAGAGACCGCCGAGCGCTACGGGGGTTCGCTCACCGCCAAGGCGGAGGACGACTGGTTTGTGCTGCGCATCCTGCTGCCGATCCCGCCAGAGGCGAGCGGCGCGGGCACCGGCGCCGGCACTGCCGCGAGGGCCTAGACCACGCCCCTGTCCACGGCCGTCAGCGCCGAGGCGATTGCCATGTGCATGTCCAGGTACTGATACGTGCCAAGGCGCCCGCCGAACGTGACACCTTGCTCCGCGGCCATGCGCTCCCGATACGCACCCAGCCTGCGGCGATCCTCAGGGGTCGCAATCGGGTAATAAGGTTCGTCGGCGCGCGTGGCCGTGCGCGAGAACTCCTTCACCACCACCGTGCGGTCGGAGGGATAGTCGCGCTCGGGGTGGAAGTGCTTGAACTCCAGGATGCGCGTGTAAGGCACGTCCTCGTCCGCGTAGTTCATGACTGGAGTGCCCTGGAAGTCACCCACCGGCAGCACCTCGCGCTCAAAGTCGATGGTGCGCCAGCCAAGCTCGCCCTCCGAGTAGCCAAAGTACGCGTCGACCGGGCCCGTGTAGACCACAGGCACCTGGCCCACCGTGCCGGCCCTGGTGACCCGCGCGTCGGCGTCAAGGAAGTCCACGCCAAGGCGCACCTCGATGCGCGGGTGATCGGCCATCCGCGCGAACCAGGCCGCATAGCCATCGACGGGGAGCCCCTCGTAGCGATCGGAGAAGTAGCGGTTGTCGTACGTGTACCGCACCGGAAGCCGCGACATGATGTCGGCCGGCAGCTCGCGCGGGTCGGTCTGCCACTGCTTTGCCGTGTAGCCGCGGATGAAGGCCTCGTACAGCGGGCGGCCGATCAGCGAGACGCCCTTCTCGTCGAGGTTGGCGGGCTCGCGCCCGTCCAGCTCCGCCGCCTGCGACGCGATCAGTTCGCGCGCCGCATCGGGCGAGAGGGCGGCACGGAAGAACTGGTTGATGGTGCCCAGGTTGATGGGCATCGGGAACACCTCGCCGCGATACGTCGTGTAGACGCGGTGAACGTAGGGCGTGAAGTCAGTGAAGCGCCGCACGTACTCCCACACGCGCTCATTTGACGTGTGGAACAGGTGTGCGCCGTACTCGTGAACCTCGATCCCGGTCTCGGGATCGAAGGTGGAGTGCGCATTGCCGCCGATGTGGTCACGCCGGTCCAGCACCAGCACGTTGAGGCCTCGCTCGGCCATGCGCTCGGCGACCGTGAGGCCAAACAGGCCCGCACCCGCCACCACCAGATCGGTCATGCGGTGAACCCTAGTTGAAGCTCAGTGCCCACCGGGCGCCGCGGTATGCCGCCATCGACACCTGCCTGCCGGGCTTGCCGGGGAGGTTCACGAGGCGCGCCAAGGTGTTGCGGCGAATCGCCTTGTACACGGCGGGGTCGTCGTAGCGCAGCTCGCGCCACAGCTGCACCTTGCGCTCAAAGTCCTCGTCGCGGCCCGAGCGCAGCAGCATCGTGGACGAGATGACGCACACGATGCGCAGGTGGTGAAGCAGGTAGCGGTACAGGGGCGCGGGCACCTCGTACGGGCTCACCTCGACGTCCATCATGAGGCGATTGACGCGCAGGTGCTGATCGATGCGCTTGATCATGACGGCCTCGTTGACCGACTGATCCGCGCGCCCGATGAAGTACCGGTACAGGTCCACGTCAAGGTAAAACATGCGCTGCACGTGAAGCAGGGGCTGATACACGTACAGGTTGTCCACGTAGAACGTGTGCTCAGGCAGGCGCAGGCCCGATGCCCGCAGCACGTCCGTGCGGTACACGAGCGAGTGCATCATCAGGTACTGGCTCGCGCGGAACTTGCCCACCTCGTCCCAGCCAAACTCGCGAGCGTGCGGCAGCACGTTGCGGTAGCGGACGGCGCGCTTGTTCTTGCGGCCCACCTTCTCGTACACGAAGTTCGAGATCACCAGGTCGATGCCGTCGCCCTCGGCCCGGAAGCGTCGCAGAGTCGCGAGCAGCTCGCGCAGCGCGGACACGTCCACCCAGTCGTCGGAGTCGACCACCTTGATGTACGCGCCGCTGGCCTCGTCGAGGCCCACGTTAATGGTGGAGCCGTGGCCCCCGTTGGGCTTGTGAATCGCCCTGACGATGCCGGGGTGCGCCGCCTCGTACGTGTCGGCGATCGCACCCGTGGCATCCGTCGAGCCGTCATTGACAATGAGCACTTCGATGTCGGTCGCGTTCGCTGCGAGCAGCGAGTCGACGCAACGCTCCATCCACCCCGCCGCGTTGTACGACGGGACGATCACTGTCAAGACGGTCATGGTTAAGCGGACTCCGTTGCTCCGGTCTCCCCCTTGGCCGCCGCGACGGCGTCCTCGGCGGTGGCATCGGCACTCTCGTCCGCCGCGACGTCGGCGCTGACGTCTCCAGCGGCCGCGTCCGCGGCCGTCTCCGGGTCGTTCCTGAAGATGACTTTAAAGATGGGGAAGAAGATCCAGAACGCGATCGCGCTGTTGATGATCATCGTCACCACATCGGCCGCAGTCTCGCCAGTGGCGCCCCAGCCCCACGTGTCGATGAACAGATTGTAGAGGGGCGTCGCGTAAAGACCCTGCGCAGCGGCCGCACCAATCGTGATGAGGATGTACGCGATCACGTACCAGAACGCCGCCTTGGCCACCGAGTTGTTGGCCTTGAACGTGATGTTGCGCTGCGCAAAGAAGTTGATGACCTGCGCGATCGCAATGGTGATCTGGACTGCCAGGAAGTACGCGAGGCCGCCGCCACCCGCGGGAAGCTCGCCCGCCGGGTAATCAAAGATGTAGTACTGCGAGCCGTCAGTGTTTGACCCCACGGGCCAGATCTGGAACGTGATGTCGATCAGGCTGGTGCTATTGAAGATCGCGCGGAAGATGGGCATCAGAGCGAGCTGCAGCACCGTCACACCATTGCTCAGGATGAAGAACATGATGAACTGCGCCACGGTGGGCCGCTTGATGGAGAAGCGCTCCCATGCGCCTCGGATGGACGTGATCACTTGAGCTCCCCAGACAGGTCGGAGGCCGCGGCGTGAGCGCTCGCGGCCAGTTCGCGTTGCATCCTCTTTGCCTGCTTGCGAGCTGCAAAGAACTCGCGCACGGTCGCCGTCGCGCCACGCCAGAAGTGGCCGTTGACGATGTCGACGATGCCTCGCACCATCGGCATGGAGACGGCGCCCATGGTCATCTTGCCGATGGCACGGAAGGGCATGTTGTAGAGGAAGAGCAGGTTGAGATCGGGGTTGCCCCGACGCTCGGCACGGTGCAGCAGCGCGCGCAGCAGGGCGGCGGCGCCGCGAGCCAGCGGGCTCTTGGCATCGTGCATGGACAACAGCGGGTCGTTGACACCGAGCTCGACACGACCCGTGGGCGCGGCAGGCAACTCGCGGTGCAGCAGCGCCTCGAACGTCGCGTCGTCGATCGAGGTGACGTCCGCCTTGCGGTACGCCTCGAGCTCGGCGCTCTCGAACGGCTTCGACTCGCCCTCGACGGCGTGCATCGCGCGCAGCGGCGTCTCGAGAGCATTGGCGCCCACGCGGATCTCGTACGAGCCGCCGTCGACCACCCACACGCCGGCCACCACATCAAAGCGGCGGAACGTCAAGGCGTCGAACGCGATAGTCACGCGCTCGCTCTGGCCCGGCTCGAGCGCAACCTTGGCGTAGCCCTTGAGCTCGATCGCGGGGCGCAAAGGGTCCTCGCTGTGGTGAGCCACGTAGAGCTGGGCCACCTCGGCACCCGCAACGGCTCCCGTGTTGGTGAGCGTGAAGGTCGCGCCTTCGGCAGTCACCTCGAGGTCCGAGTACTCGAACGTCGTATACGTGAGGCCGTAGCCAAACGGGAACAACACCGGAGCATCGGCCGTCGAGTAGTAGCGATAGCCCACATACGGGCCCTCGCGGTACTCGGCGCGCTCCCCCGTGGCGGGGAAGTACGCGGCGTTCGGGGCGTCGGCCAGCGCGAGCGGGTAGGTCTCGGCGAGACGGCCCGATGGTGCGGCGGCTCCCGTCAACACTTGCACCATCGCCTCGGCGCCGGCCTGGCCACCCAGGTAACCATGGGCAACCGCGGCCACGCTGTCGATCCAAGGCATCTCGACGGCGGCGCCGGCCGCAAGCACCACCACGACGTTCGGGGTGACGGCGCGCACGTGCTCCACGAGCTCCACCTGATTGGCGGCGAGGCGCATGTGCGAGCGGTCCATGCCCTCGGACTCGGCGAGCTCGTCGAGGCCCAGGTAGAGCACGGCAACATCTGCGGCCGCTGCGGCGGCCACTGCCTGATCCGCGAGACCGTGATCCGCCGTGCCGTCGCGGCGGAAGCCCTGCGCGTACGTGACGTCCACGCCCGCCGCCTTCCACGCCTCGAGGGGCGTGACAAGCTGGCGCGCGTTCACGAGCGACGAGCCAGCGCCCTGGTAGCGAGGCGTCTGCGCAAAGTCGCCGATCACGGCGATCTTCTCGCTGCCCTTCAGCGGCAGCAGGCCGCCCGCGTTCTTGAGGAGCACGATGCTCTCGCGAGCCGCGCGAGCCGCGAGGGCGTGGTGCGCCTCGGCGTCGTCCTTGGCCGCACGGGAGGCGTCGATCCACTCGCTGAGTCCACGCATCTCTGCCACGCGGGCGTCCAGGTCAGACTCGGCCAGGCGGCCCTCCTCGACTGCCGCGACGATCTCTGCCGCCGACCCGAGCCCGGGAGACGGCATTTCGATGGTGCCACCTGCCGACACAGCCGCCACCGCGTCGTTGCCGCCGCCCCAGTCGGTGATGACGGCTCCATCGAAGCCCCACTCCTTGCGGAGCACCTGGGTCAGCAGGAACTCGTTCTCGTGGGCGTACGTGCCGTTGATGCGGTTGTAGCTGGACATGATGGCGCGGGGCTGGGCCTCGCGCACCACGATCTCGAAGGCGGTGAGGTAGACCTCGCGCAGCGTGCGCTCGTCCACCACGGAGTCGCTCGACATGCGGCGCAGCTCCTGGCTGTTCGCCGCAAAGTGCTTGGGGCTGGCCGAGATGCCCTGCGACTGGATGCCACGCACGTAGCCGGCGGCCATGCGGCCCGTCAGCAGCGGGTCCTCGGAAAAGTACTCGAAGTTGCGTCCGCCCAAGGGGCTGCGCTTGATGTTGAGGCCGGGGCCGAGCAGCACGTCCACACCCTGGTGAGCCGCCTCCGAGCCGATCGCGGCGCCCACCTCTTCGGCCAGCGCGGCATCCCAGCTGCAGGCCACCGTGGCGGCCGTGGGGAAGCACGTGGCGGGAACCGAGGCGTTGATACCCAGGTGGTCCGAGCTGCCCATCTGGCGGCGCACACCGTGCGGGCCATCGGCAAAGAACAGCGCGCGGACGTCGGCGTGCGGGAACGAGCGGCTCTCCCACGTGCTCTCGCCGCTGAGCAGCGCTGCCTTCTCCAGCAGGGTCAACTCGCGTGACATGGTGTCGGTCCTTCCTCAGCCACGGAATCCGCGGCTCTCCGGCGTCTTTGGCGGGGTGGAGACGCTCCCTGCCAGACCGTCGCCGCCCCCGCCGGTTCACCGGCGAGAGCGCGACCATCGGGCGGTCACGCAACCCCTAGCGGCCGCTCCCCGCGTCGGCTGCCGTGAGGCCTGCCGTGCGCCGCGAGTACCGCTGACGAAGTTCTTGATGTCTAGTAAGCCCGACTCGGCGGGCCATTCCCCGGCCGCACGCACAACCTGCAGAGTGAGGCGCACGAACTGTCAGAGATGAGGCCCGTTCGCCGCGCCCTGGACGAGAGGGCGCGGCGAACGGGGTGCTGCGCGGCGGGTGAGAGCCGGCAGCGAGGGGTTAGGCCTGCTCGGGCACGGCGGCGCGGTGACGCACCACCCTGCGGCCGATCATGAACAGCCAGAAGGCGATCAGCACGCCGGCGACGATGGTGCCGGCAATCTGAATCACCACCCACGTGGGCGGCGTGTAGTCGACCGTCACGCCGGGCGCGAGCCCGTTCATGGCGTTCGAGTTGGCCACCGTGTAGAGGATGTTGTGCGTCGAGTTCCTGATGTCCGTCACGGCCTTTGCCGACGAGGTGTCCTGGTAGGACTTGGACGGCTGGAACGTAAGCGTGAGGTCCGTACCGGCGCTGATGCCCTGGTTGGGGTTCATGTAGCGGTACAGGTTGAAGTCGGAGATCGCGAAGCCGGTGAAGCCCCACTCCTCGCGCAGCACATCGGTCATGAGGGCGTGGCTTCCGCCCGCCCACGTGGCGCCGATCCGGTTGAACGAGCTCATGACGCCACCGACACCCACCGTGGTGGTCTCGATGGTGCCCTGGTCGTCGGCGATGTACGTGACGTCCATGGAGATGTTCTTGACACCCATCTCGAACGGCTTGAGGTAGAGCTCACGGATGGTCTGCTCCGTGGCCCACGTCGCGATGCCGTTGTTGACGCGGTTGGTCTCCTGCTCATTCAGCGCGAAGTGCTTGAGCGTGACGTAGACACCCTTGGTGGCCACGCCGTTGGCCGCAGCCGTGAGCATCGCACCCGAGAGCACCGGGTCCTCCGAGTAGTACTCGAACGCACGGCCCTCGAAAGGCGAGCGGTGCAGGTTGGCCGCGGGGGCGTACCAGCCGTTGATGCCCTTCTGAAGCGCCTCATTGCCCAGCATCTCGCCCATCGCAGCGGCCATCTCGACGTCCCACGTCTGGGCGATGAGCACCTCGGACGGGTACGCGACGCCGTTGATCGACGAGTTGATGAACGACGAGAAGCCGGCCGGGCCGTCGGGCTCGAGCGTCTGCGGCTTGGCGATCGAGCCGATCGCCGCCGTCTGGTATGCGCCGTTCAGGAGCATGCCGGTCATGTCGTCCACGCTCAGCGAGTCAAGCAGGGTGTCCCACGCCGGGTCGTCCTTGGCGAGGCCGCGCATCTCGATGAGGGCGCTCTCCGAGCGCTCGCCGGTCACAGGCATCTCGCCCTCGAACGCGTCGGCCGCGGCCTCGGCGTCGTACGGCGCGAAGCCCGCGACGATCGACTCGTCGGCCACCAGCATGTCCTCGGTGGGAGCCGTCGGGAAGGTACCCGCGAAGTCGGCGCGCGAGAACACCTGAATGTTGCCGCCCATCGTGGAGAACTGCGCCGACACGTCGTCGAACTTGTTGGTGACCTCGGTGAGGTCGGACGCGCGGTGGTTGTCGCCGGAGTAGACCACGTCGTTCGCGACGGTGTAGACGAAGGGCTCGGTGCCCTCCGCGATGGTGTGGGAATCGGTCTGCACCGTGATGTCGTAGTCGCCGGCCTCGAGCACGTACGCACGCTCGTTCAGGTAGTCGTACGACGCCATGTCCTCGACGGCCATGGTGATGGTGACGGACTCGGTCGCTCCCGGCTCGATCGTGCCGGTCTTGGCGAAGCCGCCCAGCACCACCTCGGACTTCTCGATGCCGCCCGGGGTGTAGGGAGCCGAGTAGTACAGCTCCACCACGTCACGGCCGGCCACGTCGCCCGTGTTGGTGACGTCAACCGTCACGGCGATCTCGCCGTCCACGTCGCCCGCCTGGGTGTCGGTGACCTCCCACGCGAACGTCGTGTAGCTCAGGCCGTAGCCGAACGGGTAGACCACGGCGTCGTCGTAATTGATGAAGCCCTCGTACGCGGCCGTCTCGTAGTAGCGGTAGCCAAAGTAGATGCCCTCCGCATAGTTCACGAACGGCGCGTCCGACGTCACTGTCGCGTTGGACGTGGCGCTCTCCAGCGCGGAGGTCGGGTAGTCCGCCTCGATGTTGGAGTACTGCATGTCGCCAAAGTTGGGGAAGGTGGGGTCCGCGGTGAAGTCGGCGGCCCACGTGTCAACGGTGCGACCCGAGGGGTTCACCTCGCCGGAGAGCACGCCTCCCAAAGCCTCGAAGCCCGTGGCTCCGGGCGAGCCAGCCAGCAGGATCGCGTCAATGCCTGCGTCGTTCTGCAGGTCGCCCATCTCGATGGTGGTCGAGGCGTTCACCACGATCACCACGGTGTCAAAGTTGGCCTTGGCCAGCTCGATCATCGCGCGCTCGTCCTGGTTGAGTTCCAGCTGGTGTTCGCCCTCCTGGGCGCGGGGGTCGATGTTGTCCGAGTTGGGGATGTCAAGCATGTCCTGCGTGAGGTCACCGCCCTCGCCGCCGGGACGGCCGATAAGGATGACGGCCGCGTCGTTGTACGCGGCAAACGAGGACTGCACGGCCTCGTAGTCCGACACGGGCAGCTCGCCGATCGTGTAGGTCGAATCGAGCGGCAGGTCCATCTCGATGTGACCGCGACGGTTGTCGGGGTTCTCGGTGTACGCGGCGATGGCCTGGTAGGCCTCGTCGTTGACGGAGAAGCCGGCGTCCTCAAGGCCCACGCGCGGCATGATCGCCGTGGTGGTGTCCACTGAACCGGAGCCGGAACCGCCGAACACGGGGTCGGTGACCGAGCGGCCCAGCATCGTGACGGCCGCACCGGGCGTCAGCGGCAGGGCGCCGTTGTCGTTCTTGGCCAGCACGATGCCGCCAGCGGCGATCTGCTCCACGAGGTCGCGCGCGGCAGCGTCAACGGCGTCCATGTCGGCGTAGTCCGACGTGTAGTAGGTGGTGTCCCACCCCTCCGACGCCTCGGAGTTGGTAAACGTGTAGGTGCCGGAGCCGAACTGCGATGCGACCCAGCCTCCCGCGACGTTGAGCGCCACGTTCAGCACCACCACGAGGATGGTCACGAACGCCACGATGGGCAGCCAGATGGACAGATAGGCCTTGTTGGACAGCCCGGCCTTGGCGGCGCCGTCCTTCGCTCGACGAGCGTTCACGTCAGAACTCCTTTGGGTACAAAAGTGGTCTCCGCGCGCTACGAGCACTCTCGCAGGGCGGGGTGAAGCGCGGTGGTCTCGTAGACCACCCGGCGGGGCGCCGCGGGGTAGCGGTGCCGTGCCGACGCGGCGGCGGCCCCGCTCCCCCGGACGGGGAGCGGGAGCCGCATCTCAGACGAGAGACCGCGCGAACGAGGCGGAGATTACTCCGTCACCTCGGTGATGGTGCCGTCCTGGTCGATCTGGCACACGAGGCCGTCAGCGTCCTCGGCCTCAATCACGTAGTTGGCGCCGTCCTCGATCGTGACGGTTCCGGTGACTCGCTCAACGGCATCGGTCTTGACGAACGGCATCACCATGAGGCCGTACTTGACCGTGGGCGCGTCGACGTCAGAGGCGAGCATCACCTGCGCCCAGTCGTCGTCAGCAAGTGCGTCGACCACGGCCTGCTTCGCGGTCTCCAGGTCAGTGGTCATCGCCTCGCACGAAGCGGCAGCCGCAGCGCTGCTGCCGGTGTCCGCGGGCGCGGCGTCATCACTCGAGCAGGCCGCGAGACCCAGGGTGCCGGCCGCGGTGATCAGCAG
>QKAX01000151.1 GCA_003246255.1 Demequina lutea | reverse complement strand
GTGGGTGCGCCCAGGCTATGACCGCGTGGTGAGGCCACGGGGCGCGCGGCTGGACCCGCGCTCGGCGGGTGGGGTGCTGAGGCCACTGCGACGTCGGGCGTAGGCCACGACGTCGGGCGAGGGGCCCGTGCCCGCGACAACTAGGCTTGGCGCGTGAAACTGGTGGCCACTGACATCGACGGCACGATCCTTCCCCGCACCCACAAGGTGTCGGAGCGCACGCGCGCCGCGCTCGCCTCGCTCGCCGAGGTGGACGTCCCCCTTGTGCTCGTCACGGCCCGCCCTCCGCGCTGGCTCGACGCCGTGGCGCGGCAGCTTCACATCACCGGCACGGCCGTGTGCGCGAACGGCGCGGTGGAGTACGACCTGGGGCGCGAGCAGGTCACGGCCCACCGCGGTATGAACGCCGACGCCCTGGCCCACGCCGCGCGCGAGCTGCGGCAGGCGCTGCCCGGTGTCGCGTTCGCGCTGGAGACCACGCGCGGCATCGCGCGCGAGGACGAGTTCCCCCCGAACGAGCCTGGGGTCTCACCCGTGGAGGTGGGACGCCTCGAAGACATGGCGTGCGCGCAGGACGGCACGGGCGTGAAGCTGCTCGCGCTGCTGCTGGATGGCCCCTACACGTCGGATCAGATGCTCGACATCGCCCGCCCGCTGGTGGAGGGTGTGCT
Organism: Demequina lutea; assembly: GCA_003246255.1. Lineage (GTDB taxonomy): Bacteria > Actinomycetota > Actinomycetes > Actinomycetales > Demequinaceae > Demequina > Demequina lutea_A. The sequence continues at coordinate 3,056 of QKAX01000151.1, read as the reverse complement.
CGAGGTGAGCCACTCGTCGTCCACCGTGCCGCTGCTCGAGCTGAGCGCGCCGGGCATCACCAAGGCGAGCGGACTCGCGCGCATGGCGGAGCACTTTGGTGTTGACGCCGCCGACGTGGTGGCCTTTGGCGATGCGCCCAACGACATCCCGATGCTCGAGTGGGCGGGCACCGGCTACGCGGTGGCCAACGCTCACACGGACGTCAAGGCCGCGGCCACGCACCTCACGGCCTCGGTGGACGACGACGGCGTGGCCCAGGTGGTGGAGCGGATCGTCGCCGAGGCGAGGGCTGCGCGGGTCTAGTTCGCCCTAGCGCCCCGTGCGTTCAGCGCGCCCCACGCCCTGCTCGTCGGCGCCAAGGATCGGCCCGCCAAAGGAGTGCACCGGCCGCACCTCGACCCGGCCGTAGTGCGCGGCGGGATTGCGGCGCGCGAGCTCCAGCGCATCCGCGAGCGAGTCGCACTCGAGCAGCGCGACGCCCGCGATGTGCTCGCGCGTCTGTGCGAACGGCCCCTCGGTGAGCAGCTCGGAGCCCCCGCGCACGCGCAGGGTCCACGCCGCGTCTCGAGCCGAATGCCCATCGCGTACTCGCCCCGCGACCGCGCGTACGCGAACCACTCGTCCATGTCGGGGGCCGTGGCGGCATCGGCCTCGGAGGCCTCGGGGTCGTGAACGATGAACATGAGGAAGTGCATGGGACCTGCCTTCTTTCTTGGCGGGGCGGCGGGCGCTAGGCGCCGTTGATCTCCGCGAGCCGCGCCCGCACCAGCAGGGTCACCAGCAGGATCGGCAGGTGCTCGTGCGGCGCGAACTGCAGCGCGCCCTTTGACCACGAGTAGCTGCGCAGCGCGCGCGGGTCCATGTCCATCAGCACCGTGCCGGAGTGCGGCAGGTAACTGAGGTGATCGCTCGCCGACGAGAACCCTGCGACGTTCTTGCCGCCCACCGTGAACACGGGGCAGCCGTACGCGATGCCCTGCTCGGCATCGGGAATCACCGACAGGATGTCCGCGCGCAACTGGTTCAGCGTCTCTTGCCGCTGCGGATCCAGCGCGGCAATGTAGTCGTCGACCTCGTTGGCGCTCATCTCCTCACCGTACGCCCGTCCTGCCTGGTGCGCACCTGGTTTGGTGCGGCTGTCGCAGGGCGGGCCTAGCATCGGCCATATGAAGCCGACGCCCCCGCCCGCCGTGCGCGTGATGCCAGCCAATGAGGTGGCGTGGGAGGACCTGCAGGCGATCTTTGACATCAGCAAGAACTCGCGCGGATGCCATTGCCAGTGGTTCAAATACGCGGACAGGGACTGGCGGCAGATTCCGCACGAGGAGCGGGCGATGCTGCAGCGCGACGAGTCGGGCTGCGAGGACCCCTCCGCGACCCGTACCACCGGCCTTGTTGCCTACGTGGACGACGAGCCCGCCGCGTGGGTGGCGCTCGAGCCGCGAGTCGCGTACCGCAGGCTGCTCTCCAAGCCCACCGTGTGGAGCGGGCGGCACGAGGACAAGGCAGACGACGGGGTGTGGGCCGTGACGTGCTTTGTGGTGTGCAAGCCGTTCCGCGGCATGCACCTCACCTACGTGCTCGCCGAGGCCGCCCTGGGCTATGCGCGGGAGCAGGGCGCGGAGGCGCTCGAGGCGTACCCGATGGTCCACTCGCCCGAGGTCACCATCACGTGGGACGAGCTCTATGTGGGCCCGCTCAACGCGTTTCTGGCGGCGGGCTACGAGGTGGTCTCGGCGCCGTCAAAGCGCCGACGCGTGGTGAGGGTGGACTTCTAGCTCGCCGAGTCCCAGCGCAGCTCCAGCGGTGTTCCCTCGAACGCGGCGGCGCGCTGAGCGGCCGCCTCGATGCGCTCGCGCGCCGCGCCGCTGAGCGGCTCGAAGGGCGAGATCGTGAGGCGCTGGTGCGTGGCGAGGCTCCTGCGCGACCACGTGCCCACCACCCGGCCGCCGTCCAGCACGGTGGGCTTGAAGATGCCGTTGCCGCCCGGCACCGTCTTGGCGTGGTGCTCGGATGCCACCGGCCGCTCGGTCTGCGAATAGCCGAGCATCGCCTCGTCGAAGCCGGGCAGCAGCCAGGTGGGCGTTACCGATCGCGCACCCAGGGCGTCGAGCGCCGCTGGGGCGACCCAGGCGTCGGCGCCTTCAACACTCACCCGCTCGATGCCCTCCGCCGCCGCAAGACCCGCGCGGCAGTCCCGCAGGCCCAGGCTGGTCCAGCGGCTCATCTCGCGCTCAGTGACGGGGCCATGGCCGCGCACATAGGCGGCGGCCATGATGGCGACGGCCTCATCGCGGCTCGGGCTCGCGTGGTCTCGCACCCACGTATCCACATGCACAAACGTCTGCTCCTTGCCGTCGGCTGGCCCGCCCGCAATGAGCCCGTGCTGCGCCGTGAACCAGATGAGGTGATACGCGCGCTGGCCCTCGGACTCGATGCCTGCGGCGGCGAGGGCTTCCACGAGCGCGGATCTGGCGACCGGCGCTGTGGCACCCGCGGTGGCGGCAACCAGCACGTCCACGGCCCGATGCGCGATCGCGTCATCAAACCCCAGGTGCGTGCGGCGTGCGAGCGCTCCAGCGAGGGCCCTTCCTCCCATCAGTGCGATCATCCAGCGCGCGTCGCGCGCGGGGACAAGGTGCAGGGTGCCCCGCATGGGCCACGTGCGCAGCGCCTCGCGACCGGCGAGCGCCGCCGCCGTCTCGGCGCGCGTGAGCCCCGCGCGCAACCCCACCGCGTAGACGGCGCCGGGCGCGTCCTGCGCCTGCATCGCCATGAAGTGGCGCACCACGTCCGCCGGGGCGAGGCCGCACCCCCGCGCGCGGGCGAGCAGCAATGACGACGCGCGCACTCGCGCGGCGTCGCGCGGACTCAGTGCGGCGACCATACGCCGATGCTAGGCGCGGCCTGTGACGCGCGGGCTCACCAGAACGCGAGCATCGGCCGCTTGGTCGTGGCGCCGCCAAAGAAGATGTCGACGGCGGCGCCGCCGTCGGGCGTGGCCGTGAGCCGCCTCAGGCCCTGCGTGGAGAGCCAATCAGCGGCCTCGTCCAGC
>QKAX01000210.1 GCA_003246255.1 Demequina lutea | reverse complement strand
CGCGCGAAGTCCTCGCGCAGGTCCTCGACGTCCTCGAGGCCGATGCTCAGGCGCACTGTAGCCGATGACATTCCCACTGCCTCGCGCCCGGCCGCGCCCAGCTTGCGGTGAGTGGTGGTCGCGGGGTGGGTCGCGATGGACTTCGCGTCGCCCAGGTTGTTGGAGATGTCCACGAGCTGCAGCGCATCCATGAACCTGAATGCCGTGTGCTTCGCCTCGTCGCCGTGAGGGTCGATGCCCGCGGGCAGCGCGATGTCGATGGTCACGAGCGTGCCGCCCAGCGTCATCTGCTCCTTGGCGCGCGCGTGCTGCGGGTGGCTGGGCAGGAAAGGGTGGCGCGCCTTGGCGATCTTGGGGTGGGCCTCGAGCCACGCGGCGAGGTCGAGCGCGGAGGCGGCCTGCGCGCGCACGCGCAGGGACAGGGTCTCGAGCGACTTGGCCAGCACCCATGCGGTGAACGGGCTCATCGTGGCGCCCATCGTGCGCACCATCGTGCGCACCGGTCCGTTGACGTACTCCTCCGAGCCAAGAATCGCGCCGCCCAACACCCGGCCCTGGCCGTCGATGTGCTTGGTCGCGGAGTAGACCACGGCGTCGGCGCCCAGCTCGAGCGGCTTCTGGCCAAGGGGCGTGGCAAAGACGTTGTCCACGATCAGCAGCGCGCCTGCCTTCTTCGCCAGCGCGGCCACAAAGGCGATGTCCACCACGTCCTGCATGGGGTTGGTGGGGGACTCGAGGTAGATCGCGTCGGCGGGGGTGGCGAGCGCGCGCTCCCAGTCCTCGTTGAGGTGGGCGTCCACGTAGTCCACAGTGATGCCCCAGCCCGCAAAGTAGTCGTCGAACACAGCAATCGACGACCCGAACAGCGCGCGGGCGGCCACCAGGCGCGAGCCCTGCTTGAGGATCGACGCAAGAGACACGAACACGGCAGCCATGCCGGTGGCCGTGGCGAAACACGCCTCGGCGCCCTCGAGCGCGGCCAGGCGCTCCTCGAACACCGTTACGGTGGGGTTCGCGTAGCGCGAGTACTGATACCTGTCGATCTCGCCCGTGAAGGCAGCCTCCGCGTTCGCCGCCGTGGGGTACACGTAGCCCTGCGTCATGAAGATGGGCTCCGCCATCTCCTCGAAGGCTGTGCGGTGCATGCCTGCTCGCACCGCCAGGGTGTCCGGGCGGAACTCGGGGCGAGGGGACGCGGCCTCAGTCATGGCAACAGGGTAGTGCTCCGGGCGCGCGAAGACCCCGGCTCGCACCCCCCGAGGATGCGAACCGGGGCCAGTCACGATGCTACGCGCGTCGGCGCAGCGTGAGGCCGAGACCCAGCAGAACGAGAGTCGCGGCGATCAGCCCGGTGGTGACCATGCCGTCGGCTGTGTGTGATGACGCGTGGCACGAAGTGCCCACGCACGCGCGAAAACGGCCGATTCGGACGGAAAAGTGCCCACACATGACGAGGCCGGGTGCGCGGGGGAAGGGACCGCCCGCGCACCCGGCGCGTCATCAGATGCGGGAGGCGACCTCCACCGTGACGCCCGCGCGGTCAACCACGGGGGCGTCCGCGGTGCCGCTCACGCGCAGTTCCACGGGGGTGCCGTCAGCGAGCACTACGGTCACGGCGGCATCGATGGTCTCGCCGGCCGCGTAGACGCGCAGCGTGAGGCCCTCGAGGTAGTCGTAGTCCGGGCGGTCGGCCCGCGCGCCCACAGCAAGGACTGCGCCCTCGCGCACGTACAGCGGCACGGTGTCGAAGCCGTGGGTCTCGGTGATCCACGTGCCGCCGGGCACCACCTCGCCGGTCCACAGGTTTGTCCACGCGCCCTTTGGCAGGTAGAACGTCACCTCTCCCGTGGCGGACATGACGGGCGCCACCAGCAGGTCCTTGCCCAGCATGTACTGGCGGTCGAGCGTCGCCGCAGTCGGGTCGGACGGGAACTCGAAGAACATCGGCCGGGCCACGGAGACGCCCGTCGCGGCCGCCTGCTCGCTCTCGCGGTACAGGTATGGCATGAGCGAGTTCTTGAGCTGCGTGAAGCGCGCGGTGATCTCCACTGCCTCGTCGTCAAACGCCCACGGCACGCGGTACGAATCCGAGCCGTGCAGGCGCGAGTGGCTCGAGAGCAGGCCAAACGCAACCCAGCGCTTGAACACGGCCGGGTCGGGCGTGCCCTCGAAGCCGCCGATGTCGTGGCTCCAGTAGCCAAAGCCGGACGACGCGAGGGACAGGCCGCCGCGCAGGGTCTCCGCCATCGACGGGAACGTGGAGGTGTTGTCGCCGCCCCAGTGCACGGGGAATTGCTGGCCGCCGGCCGTCGCTGAGCGCGCGAACAGCACTGCCTCGCGCTCGCCCTTCTCGTCCTTGAGCACCTCGAACACCGCCGCGTTGTAGAGCTGCGTGTAGAGGTTGTGCATGGTCATGGGGTCGGTGCCGTCGTGCCACACCACGTCGGTGGGAATGCGCTCGCCAAAGTCGGTCTTGATGGCGTCGACGCCCTGGCTAATGAGCGCTCGCAGCTTGTCCTGGAACCAGCGCGTGGCGTCCGGATTGGTGAAGTCCACCAGGCCCATGCCGGCCACCCACAGGTCCCACTGCCACACGGAACCGTCGGGTCGCTTGACCAGGTAGCCCTTTGCGGCGCCCTCCGTGAAGAGCGCTGAACGCTGCGCGATGTAGGGGTTGATCCACACGCACACCTTGAGGTCCTTCTCGGTGTGCATGCGGTGAAGCATGCCCTTGGGGTCGGGGAACACGCGCGCGTCCCACTCGAGGTCCGTCCAGTTGAACTCGCGCATCCAGAAGCAGTCGAAGTGGAACACGCTGAGCGGAATGCCGCGCTCGCGCATGCCGTCCACGAACGAGTTCACAGTCGCCTCGTCGTAGTCGGTGGTGAAGGAGGTCGACAGCCACAGGCCATACGACCACGCCGGCACCGATGCGGGGCGGCCCGTGAGGGAGGTGTAGCGGTCGATCACGTCCTTGGGCTCGGGGCCAGCGAACACCAGGTACTCGATGGCCTCGCCCGCGGTGGAGAACTGCACGCGCTCCACGGACTCGGAGCCCACCTCGAACGACACGTGCTCGGGCTGGTTCACCAGCACGCCGTATCCACGATTGGACATGTAGAACGGGATCGACTTGTAGGCCTGCTCCGAGCTGGTGCCGCCGTCGGCGTTCCACACGTCGATCGACTGGCCGTTCTTGACGAACGGGCCAAACCGCTCGCCCAGGCCGTAGATCAGCTCGCCCACGCCCAGGTCAAGCTGCTCGTGCACGTAGTGGGACGCGGGCGCCTTGCCATCGGTGGTGTAGCCGGCCAGGCCCGTGGGCTCGGCCGCGACCGCGTGGTCGCGGGCCAGGGTCATGTAGCCCTGCGCCTTGTGACCCGATCCGGTGAGGCGCTTGTCGCCCTGCCAGAAGCTCAGGTCCCACGGGGCGCCGCGCTTGATGACTGCACGCAGCGAACCGGCTGTGACCACGCCCGCGGCGTCGGTGATCGAGATGCTGCCTGAGCGGTCGGTGCCGTTGAGCGCGAAGCCAGGCGAGCGTCGGCCGCCGATGTGGTGCTCAATGCGCACCTTGATGACGCCCTCGGCCACGGGGGTGAGGGTGGTGGTGAGCGCCGGCAGGTTGAGCACGTTGCCGCGCTCGCGGATGACGCGGGTGGGGGCGGTGACAACGATCGAGTCGCCGTCCGCCACGATGTCGTAGGCCTCCTGCGCGTAGACGGCGGTGACGCCGGGTCGCAGGCTCCAGAAGCCATCGGTGAATTTCATGGGTTACTTCACTGCTCCAGCGGTGATTCCTCGGGTCAGCGTGCGCTGGAAGATGAGGAAGAAGATGACGGTGGGAATGGTGCTGATGAGCGTTCCCGCGATCAGCGTGGTGGTGTCGGTCTGACGCTCGCCGTTCAGCTGCTCCAGCAGCAGCGGCACCGTCAGGGAGTCGTTGGTGTTGAGGAACGCCAGCGGCAGCAGGAACTCGTTCCACGTCCAGATGAAGAAGAACACCATCAGCACCGAGAGGGTGGGCCGGATCACCGGCACGATGATGGAGCGCAGCGCGCGGAAGCGGGTCGCGCCATCCACGGCGGCGGCCTCGAGGATCTCCTTGGGGAACGTGCCCAGCAGGCTCGAGAGCAGGTACGTGCCGAACGCCGACTGAATCACCGTGAACGTGATGATGACCGACCACGGATTTGAGAGCAGGCCCAGGCCGTCGTAGAGGCGGAACAGCGGGTCGAACAGCATCTCTTGCGGCACCAGGTTGGCCATCAGGAACACGAGCACGAGCCACGTCCGGCCCTTGACGCGGCCGATGCCGATGGCGAACGAGTTCAGCACGGAGATGACCACCGCAAGGATGGCGACCATGCCCGAGATGAACACGGAGTTCCACAGAGCATGCGGGAAGTTCTGGGTCTCCCAGAACACCTTGATGCCGGTGAAGTCGAGCGCCTTGGGGAAGTCGAGCGGGCTCGAGTTCGCGTAGTCCGCGGGCGACTTGAACGCGTTGAGCAGCAGCAGCAGCATCGGGAAGACGATGATGACGGCGCCGAGGATCGCGAGCACGAGCAGGATCCACTCGGCCGGGGTGCGGGGGCGCCGCTTGTTGCGGTCCTTCTTGTCGAGGGCAGCGGACGGGGTGGCGACGGCGGTCATGGCTGTCACGCGTCCTTTCGTTCGGCGCGGTTCTGAACCACGATGAAGGCGATGGCCACGAGCACCACCAGGATGGTGATGGCGGAGGCGATGGTGGCGGCGTAGCCCTTGTCGGTGCCCTTGATGAACTCGATGTACGCATAGTACGAGGGCACGTAGGTGGACTTAGTGGGTCCGCCGCTGGTGAGGATGAAGACGGGCGCGAACACCTTGAGCGCCGCGATGGTGGTGGTGAGCGCCACCACGAACACCTCGGGGCGGATCATGGGCAGCGTGATGGCGCGGAAGCGCTGGAACCAGTTGGCTCCGTCAAGCTCCGATGCCTCGTACAGCTGGGGGTCGACGCGCTGCAGGGCGGCCATGAAGATCACCACGGGGTAGCCGATCTGGATCCACACCATGAGCACCATGACGGCGCCCATGGCTGTCCCGTACGAGCCGCCCAGCCAGTTGATCTCGACGGCGCTGCCGGTGAGGAAGCTGAGGAACTGATTCAGCACGCCGTCTTGATTTGGCTTGAGGATCCAGCTGAACATCACGCCGGCCACAGCGATCGGCAGGATCTGCGGCAGGTAGTAGGTGGCGCGCAAGAAGCTCGACAGCTTGGTGCCAAACCTGCGGCCCACGACGTCAAACAGCAGCGCCGCGACCACGAGGCCCAGCAGCGTGGGCACGATCACCATGGCCAGGATCACCAGGATGATGTTCTTGAACGACTGCAGGAACTCGGTGTCGCTAAACAGGCGAACCCAGTTGTCCAGGCCGGCGAAGCTCTCCTCGGCGCGGCCACCGCGCCAGTGATAGAAGCTCAGGCGAAAGTTGCGGGCGATCGGGTAAAGAATGATGGCGCTGACGAGGATCGCGCCGGGGATGAAGTACAGCCAGTACCCGAGCGTGTTGCGACCACGCTCAGGGAAGCGGGGTCCATCGATGGACGCGCGCCGCTTCGTCTTGGTGGGGGTGGGTGAGGTCATGAGGTGTTCCGTTCTGGCGGGGGCCGGGCCGGTGAGCCCGGCCCCCGCGTGAGAGTGGTGTCTTACTGAACGGTGGAGACGTAGCTCTCGTAGTAGTTCTGGAGCTCCGACTCGGCGTCGGCCGGCGTGTACTGGCCGTTGACCAGACCCTGCATGACCGAGTTCAGGTCACCGTAGAAGGTGGGCGTCGGCCAGTCGGGGTAGAAGGACAGTCCGTCGCGGTCGTTGACCTCGTTGAACAGGCCGATCAGGGCCTGCGCATCGGGGCTCGTGATGTCGGCGGTGTCCGCCGCGACCGGCAGGCCGCCGGACTCGCCCAGCAGCGCCTGGACCTCGGGGCTCATGGTGATGTCAATGAACTTGGCGGCCAGCTCGGGCTGCTTCGACTCGACCGGGACCACCCAGATGTTGCCACCCGAGCCGGGGGTCAGCGTGGTGCCGGGCCAGTTGGTGATGCCAAAGTTGAACGACGTGATGTCGGACAGCATGCGGCCGTACCACCACGAACCCGAGTAGAAGAACGGCACCTCGCCGTTGATGAACTGCAGGCCAGCGTCCTCGGCGGTCATGCCCGAGGCGTCGGACGAGATGTAGCCCTTGCTCACCCAGTCCGAGATGGTCTCGGTCGCGTAGCTGATCTCCGGACCCTGCCAGTTCACGGGGTTCTCGTACAGCTGGTAGTCGTTCACAAACTGACGGTCACCCTGCGACAGCGCGAGCTGGTACCAGAGCTGACCCATGGGGTACTCCTGAGCCGACGTGGCCAGCGGCGTGATGCCGTTGTCAACGAACGTCTGCATGTCGGCCTCGAGGTCGTCCATCGAGGTGGGGACCTCCATGCCGTACTCGTCGAGCAGGTCCTGGTTGTAGTACAGGAACACGAACTCGCCGTAGTTGGGAACGCCGTAGAACGAGCCGGAGCCCATCACGCCGTTCTCGTCGTACATGGCGATGGTGTCCACGCCAGCCCCCAGCTTGTCGGCCCAGCCGTACTCCGCGTACGCGTCGTCGAGGTTCTGGATCACGCCGATCGCCGCAAGCTGACCCGCGGTGCCGTTGCCCTTGTTGTACTCGGACACGTCGGGCGCGTCGGAGGAGTCAAAGAGCTGCGAGGCGGACGAGTTGAGGTCCTCGAATGCCGTGGTCTGCAGGTCGACGGTGGCGCCGGTCTCCTCCTCGAAGATCTCGATGGCGCGGTTCCACGCGATGCCCATCGCGGAGTCCTCGCCCTCGTAGTGCATGACCTTGAGGACCTGACCCGAGTAGTCGCCGTCGGCAGCTGCACCGGTGGTGGCGTCGCTCGAGCCGCTGGACGAGCACGCGGCCAGCGTGAGTGCACCCACGGCCACGAGGGCCCCGAATGCTTGGTTGCGGTACTTCATGTGTTTCCTACCTCCTTGTAGCGGCCCGAGGGCCGGGTTCCTTGCTGGGTGGCCTTGCTGTCGAAGCGCTTCGATTGACTTCGTCAGGCGACGATCTCGGTGGGGTGCGACATCGTCAGGCCGGAGTGGGGGCGGACGCCGGAGCGACGGTCCCCCGCGATTGATAGACGGGCGGGACAAGGGTGACTTCCTGGGCGGGAGCCACCCCCTGGATGAGGTCGACGAGGATGTCGACCGCGACGGGGCACGTGAGGGCCGGATCGAGCGGCAGGGCGTCGAACGGCAGGGGTGTGCGGGACATAGCGGGCGTCATGCCGGCGGCAATGACGGAGACGTCCGCGGGGACTGAGAGGCCCTCGGCATTGAGGGCTGCTGTCAGGTTCATGGCCACCTGGTTCGCGGTGGACACCACGATCCCTGTGGTTCCCGGCTGCTGCCGGAAAATCTCGGAGACGGCCGACGTCGCGTCGTGGTCCGTCGTGGGGTGCGCGACCACTGGCGTGAGGCCCAGCTCGGTCATGTAGCGCTTGAACTCGCGCTCGATGCGCAGCGGGTAGTTCGCCTCGCGCTCGAGCGTGGAGGGGTGGTGGCCGATCAGCGCGATATGGCGGTGGCCGTTCGCGACGAGCTCATCGATCGAGGTGCGAATCGCGAACTCGAAGTCGAGGTCGACGCACGCGAGGCCCTCGGTGTCGTCCGGCACGCCGATGAAGACCACGGGGTGGTCGATCGTGCGGGCGAGCTCTGCGCGAGCGTCGTGCGCTGCGACGTCCAGCACGATCGTGCCATCGGCCAGCGCGGAGGCGGCCGAACGCTTCATGCCGGCGAGCGCGTCGTCCTGCACCAGCAGCAGGGTATCGAAGTCGCGGCCGCGGGCCGAGATGGTGACCTCCATTGCGAACGCCATGTGGGCGGTGGGGTCGGTGTCGGGGTGTAGCGGGGCTGTGACAGCGATGATGTCCGAGCGGTTGGCCGCCAAGGCCTTGGCCGATGCGCGGGGTGCGTAGCCGAGCTCCGCGGCGGCGTCCAGGACTCGGCGCTTGGTGGTCTCGGAGATGCTGCGCTTGCCGGAGAGGGCATACGACACCGTGGAGATCGATACACCCGCGTTGCGGGCGACGTCCTCGATGGTTGCCACGGTTCCGACCTCGTCGTCTTGTCCGGCCCGGTCGATTGTCTTCGACCTTCGAAGCGCTTCGATGCGCTTGGAGAGAGATTAAGTCGGAAGTGCAACAAAAGGCAACCAGGTTGCCGAATCGTTATCTTTTTGGCGAGGGGCGCTCAGCGACGCACGTGCAGGAGTGCGCGGGCCGGTCGGCTCCTAGCCCTGACGCCAGGGGAGCCCGGCCGACTTCCAGCCGCCCACTCCCCGGTGGCCCTCGTCGTCCACGCCGCCCTCGAAGCCCTCGAGGATGTTGTAGGCGGGGCCCATTCCGGCCGCCGTGGCGGCCGTCGCAGCGCCGATGCTGCGCTGGCCCGAGCGACACAGGAACACCACGGGCGCGCCGCTACCAGGGGTGATGCCGGCGTCGGCGAGCTGCGCCAGGAACCCGGCATTGAGTGCGCCGGTCGGATACGTGACCCACTCGGCGAGCACCGGCTGGCGGTACACAGCGGCGAGATCCGGGATGCCCACGTAGCGCCACTCGGCCTCGGTGCGCACGTCCACGAGCACGGCGTCGGGGTTCTCGGCCAGCAGGTCCCACGCCTGCTGGGGGGTGATGTCTCCTGCGTACTCGGACATGGCGGCTCCTAGACGGAAGGCGTGACCGGCGGCAGTGCCGACCACGGGAACGTGATCCACAGGTCGGTGTGCTTGTAGACGTAGTCGGGCTCAATGACTGAGCGCGACTTGTGGAACAAGGTCACTGTGCGGACCTCACCAGCGTGCTCCTCCATGAGGCGCTTGACCAGTGCGAGCGTCTCGCCGGTGTCCGCGACGTCGTCCGCGATCAGCACCTTGAGGCCCTTCATGTACTCCGTGTCGAGCAGCGGGGGCAGGATGATCGGCTGCGGCAGGCGCTCGTCGATGTCCGTGTAGAACTCGACGTTCATGGTGCCCACACCCTTGGTGCCCAGGGCGTAGGCGATCGCGCCGCCAATCGGCAGGCCGCCGCGCGCGATAGCCACCACGACGTCGGGCATGAACCCGGAGTCCACGACCATCTGGGCGAGCTCGCGGGTGGCGTCTCCGTAGCCCTGCCAGGTGAGGATCTCGCGCTCGTCGCCGGCCATTCGCACTCCTTGGGGTTGGGGTGTGATGAGCGTACCGGGAGTGAGGCGGGGCGCGGGTGCCCCGGACGCACAGCGGCGGGGGCCGGGCATCCCCCCGATGTCCAACCCCCGCCGAGCGGGTGACGCTACGTGCGCGGCCCCCTCGGTCGGTATCCGAACCGGCGCCTTCCCCCCTCGTCGGGACCCTGGAAGGTGTGCCCCGACATCAAGAAATTTACGGATCTACCTGGCGCGACGGTATCCACCCGGGGGACCGTTTCGCGGCATCGTCTCGCGGGATGATCTGGCGTCGCCGATGCTTCCAGAGGATGAGGCCGATGCCCGCGCATCGGGCGGCGGAAGGACCCGTGCAGCTAAGGGCCGGTGAGGCTGGCTCGCCCCAACCTGGCTGTCGCGTATGACGTTGCCGCCCCGAGCGCGAGGCCCGCCGCCGCGGCCGCGCAGGCGCCGAGGGTGATGGCGGCCACCAGGCCTGCCCCGGCCGCGATGCCACCGGCATCGTGGGGGGTGACGTCGGCAATCGCGAGCGCCGTGAAGCCGCAGAGCGCCGCGAGCACGAGTCCCACGAGCGCCCCCAGCAGCTGCGGCATCCAGGCGACCCACCACCAGGTCGCGGTGAGCTGTCGGCGAGATAGGCCGAGGGCCGCGCGCGCCACGTCGTCCTGGCGAGCCGCGACCCTGTGCGACCACACGATGGCGGAGGCCACCACTTGGACGACAATGAGGCCGGCGATCGCCGTTGCCAGCGCGGTGGGCCGGGTCACGCTGGTGAACACGTCGCGCCAGAAGTCGCTGCCGTAGGACACCATGTGGTCGTCGAAGAGGTTCCGCCAGGATGCCTGGGAGAGCACCTCGCGGAGCGTCCACATCGCGGCGGCCGTCACGGTAGCGGTCGCGAGCACCGCGGGTGCCATCGATTGACGGGGCCGCGCCGTGAGCTCATCGCCCGCCGACATCCGGGCCGGTGACGAGCTCCTTGACAGCACGCGGCCGGCCCACCGGGTGAGGTGCCGATGGCCCTCGACGACGACGGCAACCATCCCCACGGCGACGCAGATCCACCCCAGGACCACGACCGGCAGGATTGACACGGACGTGCTGGTACCGAGTGCCACCAGCACGGCTCCAACGAGCAGTGGTGCCGCCGCCCACAGGGCGGGCACGCGTCGTGACACCTCCGCCTCGGTGAGTTCGTTCACGGGCTTGAGCGCGGCGGTGGGCGCGACGCGAGACGCCCAGAAGGCCGGCACCGTGGCGATCACAAGGGCGGGCACGAGTGCCGCCAGCGCGGCGACAGCCAGGAGCGCCCCATGCAGCGACACCCAGGCCGGGCCAAACGGCTCGCCAGCGGCGAGGCGGCCCATCGTGAGCGCCGCCTGCGCGAGGCCGATGCCTCCCGCCGCCCCCACCGCGAAGGCGACGCCGGCCAGCACGAGCGTCTCGGCGATGGAGGACACGGCGATCGCGCTACGTCGAGCGCCCATGGCGCGGACAGTGGCAATCCACTGGGCCCGCTGTGAGGCCTGGCTGCGTCCCACTGCGAAGGCCATCACGATCATCGCGAACAGCAGCACCGCCGCGGTGCCAAACCACGCGATCGACGCTCCGGGAAGCGCGATGTCGCCGGTGCCGAAGACCGACCACGGGCTGGCGACGGCGGCAAGCGCCGCGATGTGCCCGTTCCACGCGACATCGACGGTCCAGGACGTGTATGTGGAGCCGTCGGAGCCCTTCCAGTGGTACGCGAGCGGGCCGGCAGGGTCTGCCGCATCCTCCCAGCTGATGTACGCCGAGGGAAGGTAGATGTCGAAGCCAGGCAGTGACGTGGATGCGGCGATGCCGACCACCTCGAAGCCGTGACCGATGAGCGAATCGGCGCCCTGAGCAGAGACCCAGTCGGGTCGATACAGCGTCACGGTGCCGCCGATCTGGGCGTCGAGTTCCCTCGCGGCGTCTGCCGCAAGCACGATCTCGCCGTGCGATGTGGCGGCGCGACCCGAGGCCAGCGGGATCGTTGCACCCTCTCCAACGGAGGAGATGACCCTCCAGGCCTCCAGCACCGGTGTGCTGGCGGACGGCCCGGGGATGGGCGTCATGTCGCCCGAGATCACGGCTACTGCATCGTGTCCGGGGTTGTTCTGTACCTCGGCCACCACCTCGTCCATGGTGAGGTCCGGTTGGCCGGGCAGATCTCCTACGAGGGGAGTCGCGTGAAACTCCTTGTCCCATCCCGAGACGCGTGCCTGGAGCGGCTCGAGCCGTGCCTGGGTGGCACCCATCACCACGGTGGCGGTGAGGATTGCTACGAGCAGCGTCATGAGCGACAGCGTCCACACCGACTGCGTGCGGTACGCCCGCAGCTGCGCCAGCGCGAGCCGGCCGATCATCGCTCCACCTTGGCCAGCGCGTCGAGCCCGGCCAGCACGGCCTCGCGCGACGGATTGTCGATGTGGCCGGCGACCTGGCCGTCGGCAAAGAGCAGCACCTTGGAGGCGTACGACGCCGCAGTCGGGTCGTGCGTGACCATCACCACCGATTGGCCCAGCTCGCGGCACGAGGCGCGCAGGTGCGACAGGATTTGCGCGCTCGCGTGTACGTCGAGGTTGCCGGTTGGCTCGTCGGCGAGCACCACGCGCGGCTCGGTGATGAGCGCGCGGGCGATGGCCACGCGCTGCTGCTGGCCGCCCGAGAGCTCGTAGGGTTTGCGCGCAAGCTCGCTGCCGATACCCAGCATGTCCACGAGCGTGTCGAGCCACTTCTTGTCCGTGGGCAGCGCGTTGAGCCGCAGCGGCAGCATGATGTTGTCGCGCGCGGACATGGTCTGCAGCAGGTTGAAGCCCTGGAACACAAAGCCGACCACCCTGCCGCGCACCCGCGCGAGCGCCGCGTCGGAGATGCCCGTGAGCTCGTCGTCGCCCACCCAGACGCGGCCCTCGTCGGGGCTGTCGAGGCCAGCCAGCAGGTGCACCAGCGTGGTCTTGCCGGAGCCCGACGGCCCCATGATCGCCGTCAGCTCGCCCGGCGCGATGTCCAGGTCCAAGTGGTCAACGGCCGTCACCGCCGCAGGCCCGGACCCATATCGCTTGGTGAGCCCCCGGGCGCGCAGCGCGAGCGCATCGCCCGGCTGCGCGGCCTCTGTGGTGTCCTTCATGGCGCCTCCCCCCTCGTGTCCCGGCCGATGCGGCGCGGGCGCGGTCCCGACGCTACCGACGGGCGTTCCCCGGCCGCGTCGGACGGTGGGATGGACTTCGCGTCATACCCGGGTATGACCCTGCTTGGGCTACTCCACTCCCGGTCGTACCAGGCCGGATTCGTAGGCGGCCACGACCGCCTGCACGCGATCGCGCGCGCCCAGCTTGGCGAGCACGCGGCCCACGTGCGTCTTGACGGTGGGCTCGGCCACCACGAGCGCCGCGCAGATCTCCTGGTTGGACAGGCCGCGCGCCATGAGCACCAGCACCTCGCGCTCGCGTTCAGTCAGATCGCCGACGCCGGGGTTGGCTCTCGCCGCGGGCAGGTGAGTGGCAAAGCGGTTGAGGAGCCTGCGGGTGGCGGTGGGCGCGATGACGGCGTCGCCCGCGTGGACTGTGCGGATCGCCGCGAGGAGGTCCTCGGGAGGGGCGTCCTTGAGGAGGAACCCGCTCGCGCCAGCCTGGATCGCGGACACCACGTATTCGTCGAGGTCGAAGGTGGTGAGGATGATGACGCGCGCCTCGCACGCGGCGGTGATGGCCGCGCAGGCCGCGATGCCGTCGAGGCCTGGCATGCGTACGTCCATGAGCACCACGTCGGCCGGGCAGGCGTCCGTCGCCAGGAGCGCGACGGCCGCGTCGCCGTCGGCGGCCTCCGCGACCACCTCAAGGTCCTCCTGCGAGTCCACCACCATGCGAAAGCCCGCCCGGATGAGTGCCTGATCGTCAACGAGCGCCACGCGAATCGTCATGCCGCCTCCCCTCGCGAGGGCAGCGGTAGGCGCGCCCTCACCTCGAACCCTCCGCCCACGCGCGGCCCGGCCTGGAGCGTGCCGCCAAACACCGAGGCCCGCTGGCGCATGCCAGCGATGCCCCCGCCCGAGCCGTCGTCGCGCGCAGCCGCTCCGCGCCCGTCGTCGGACACAGTGAGCGTCACGTCGTCGTCGCCCCACGTGAGCTGCAGGTACGCGCTCGCGACCGGGCCGGCGTGCTTGAGCACGTTCGTGAGGCTCTCTTGCGCGATCCGATAGAGCGTGAGCCCGGCGCCGATCGGCAAGGGGCGCGGCGTGCCCGTGGTGACGAACGCCGCCTCGAGCCCGCCCTCGCGCGCGTGCGCCACGAGCACGGGGATGTCACGCACGCTGGGCTGCGGGCCCAGCTCGGCCTCGCCTCCGTCGTCGCGTAGCACGCCCAGCAGCGCGCGCATCTCGGTGAGGGCGGAGCGCCCCACCTCGCCGATGGTCTCGAGGGTTTGCGCGGCCGAGGCGGGATCGTTGCGGGCCGCGAAGCGCCCTCCGTCCGCCTGCGCCACCACCACGGTGAGGGTGTGCGCCACGACGTCGTGCATCTCGCGGGCAAGGCGGGCGCGCTCGTCGCTGGCCGCGAGGGCCAGTTCGGCCTCGGCCTTGCGGGCGGCTGCCTGCTCGGCGGCCGCCGCGCGCGTGCGCTCGGCGCGCAGGCGCCACGCAAGCCACGAGGCAAGCGCCAGCGCGGCCGCAGCGACGGCCCACCCCACCCAGGTCATGCGCTCACCCTACGGCCGCCCACTTGCTCGGGGCCTGCGGCGTCCCACTCAGCGCGGGTCGAGCACCTGGCCTACAAACAGCACGGCGCCCGTCGCATCGTCGGTGATGACGTAGAGGAATGGCCTGTCTGCGCGGATGTCGAGGTCGGGCATCACGGGCGCGCCGGTCGCGACCACGTCGATCACGGTGACCGCTGCTCCCTCCGTGCCCTCCTCATCGACGATCACCTTGGTGGCGTGCAGCGCGCTCGAGACCTCCAGCTGCGGCGCGATGCCGTCCAGCCCCTCGACGCCGAATAGTCCGTCGACGCCCAGGTCGCCCTCGATCACGTCGCGCAGGTTCGTGGCCGATTCGGCCTCAAAACGCGGCAGCCCCAGCGTGTACTCGGTGTCCCTGGCGCCGTCCCAGATCGCGTCGAGCGCGGCCTGATCGAGCCCTTCCCGCACCGCCTCGAACTGACCGCCCCGGGGCACGATCAGGGTCATCGACAGCTCGTCGAACGCGTACGGCAGCACCGCGGCCACGAGGTCGTCGCCCTCGTACGCGAGCCCGCGGCGAATGCCTCCGTTCATCATCTCCACGTCCACCTGCGAACCATCCACCAGCGTGAACGGCTGCTCCCACGTCATGCCGCCGTCAAACGGCACGGCCCAGTCGGCCTTCATGTAGAGGGTGTTGACGAGCGCAAGACGCGAGTTGGCATTGAACGTGTCCGGCGTGACGATCTCCTCGATGAGGTCGCGGGTTTGGTCCGCAACCCACCCATTGACCTGGTTGGCGGCGCGCTCTCCATTGGTCGAGAGCGGCGCCTCCTCCACGCCCGCACCAAAGTGCAGCGCGAGGTCGAGCCGGTACTGCTCCAGGGGCGAGAAATCCGTGTCCACGAACACGCGATTCGCCAGCGTGACGGTCGCGTGGCCCGGCTGACCCTCCTCGGGCTCGGCGAAGTCCTCAGCGTCGCGCGTCACGTCCTGCGTGAGCGCGTTGAACGCGCCGTACCGAGTGTCGCCCTCGCCGGGGAAGCCAAAGAAGCCGTCCAGCGCGTCGGCCACGGGACCGGAAGCCCCCGCGTCCAGCATCCCGAATGCCACGCCGATGCTGAGCGGCGACACCGCCGTGTTCGCATCGTCGGCGGCCGCGGCGCGGAAGATCGCCAGGCCGGCCTCGTTGACCGAGCGCGTGAGGTCCCCCGTGAGAGAGGACTCGGGCGCGGGGCGCGAGACCTCGGGATCCGAGGAACCCCCCGGAGTCGCACATGCCGCCATCAGCAGTCCCGTCCCCAGCAGCGCGGCGCCGCGCACCAGTGTTCTCATCGCGATTGACCTTCCATGCAGGTACGACGCTCGGCAACGCGCAAACGTTGTGAAAGTTCCCACCTGTGGCGTTGCCAACAGTTGCTGGACGAGCGCAGATTCGTGCCGTCTCATAGGAGGAACGGGGCAAAAGGGACGCCTTGGAGGCAAGCATGATCACGAGTCGCGGCGAGGGCGCCATCGACACGGCGGCGCTGCAGATCTTGCGCGTCGGTTTGGGCGACGACGCGCGGGCGTACGCGCCCGACAACTCGGCCGATGCCGGCACCGGTCGCGGCCTCGGCTCGCCTCATCTCCCCGGCAGGACGCCAGGCGTGGCGCTCGCGAGCATGCCGCGCGTCGCCGCGGGCCCCCGCTCCGTCATTCTCGATTGCGGCACGTCCCGCAAGCCAAGCTTCACGCACGTGCTGTGGATCGCGCCGGCGGCGGACGCGATGGTCGGCTCCGCGGTGATGGACCGTCTGGCCCTCATCGTGGGCCGCGTGGTGGGTGTGGAGGCATACGCGTGGGAGGGCCGCGACCTGCTCCACGTGCGCGCCCCCGGCCTCGAGTGGGGTCACCTGCTGCGCAGCGCGCAGGACGCGCTCGGCGAGTA
>QKAX01000202.1 GCA_003246255.1 Demequina lutea | reverse complement strand
CCCCCACCGACACCCCGCGGCGCCCGGCGCCCGTATGGCTCGTGATCCTCGCCGCATCCCTGCCGATGTTCATGGCCACGCTCGACAACCTCGTGGTGACAAACGCGCTCCCCGTGCTCGCCACCGACCTCGGCGCAAGCATCGAGCAACTGCAGTGGTTCATCAACGCCTACGCCCTCGCGTTCGCGAGCCTGATCCTCATGGCCGTCGCGCTCGGCGACCGCTTTGGCCGCCGACGCGTGTTTGCCACCGGCCTGGTGGTCTTCACCGCGGCATCGGCACTGTGCGCACTCGCCACGGACCCGACGCAGCTCATCGCGGCACGCATCCTGCAGGGCGCCGGCGGTGCGGCAGTCATGCCGCTCTCGCTCGCAATCCTTGCCGGCTCCGTGGCCGAGCGCATGCGTCCGCTCGCGATCGGCGTCTGGGGTGGCGTGGCCGGCCTTGGCGTGGCTGCGGGCCCCCTCATCGGCGGCGCAGTTGTCGATGGGCTCAGCTGGCACGCGATCTTCTGGCTCAATGTGCCCGTGGGGCTGATGGCGCTGCCGCTGATCTTCACCGCGCTGCGCGAGAGCCGCGGGGACCGCGCGCCTCTAGACCTCGTCGGCCTCGCGCTGGGCGTGGCCGCGGTGTTCGGCATCGTCTTTGGCATCGTGCGCGGAAACGACCACGGCTGGACGTCTGGTCAGGTGCTCACCGGACTCATTGGCGGCGGCGTGCTGCTGGCCGCGTTTATCGCATGGGAGGCGCGCTCCGCGTCGCCCCTGCTGCCCCTGCGCCTGTTCCGCGACCGCTCGTTCTCGATCGCCAACATCGTCGCCATGACGTTCAGCTTTGGCATCTTTGGCGCGATCTTCATCCTGATCCAGTACATGCAGGTGGTGCAGGGCGACTCCCCGCTCGCCGCCGGCGTCAAGACCATGCCGTGGACCATGGCGCCACTGGTGATCGCACCCCTCGCCGGGCTCATCGCGCCGCGCGTGGGCACGCGCCTGCTGATCGTGGCAGGCCTCGCGTCGCAGGCCTCGGGCCTCGCGTGGATCGGCTCCGTCATGGCCGTGGACACCGCCTACGCGACCTTCGTGCCCGGATTCATCCTGTGCGGAGTGGGCATGGGACTCGTGTTCGCGCCGGTCGCCACCGCCGTGCTTGCCACCATGCGGCCGCAAGATCACGCCAAGGCGTCGGGCGCCAACTCCACGGTGCGCGAGATTGGAGTGGCGCTCGGCATCGCCGTGCTCACCGCTGTGTTCACCGGCCAAGGCGGTGAGTTCACGCCGCAGCTCTACACCGACGCGGCGGTGCCTGCGGTCTTCACGGGCGTCGCCGCGCTCGCCGCGGCGGCTGTGCTCGCGCTGTTCCTCCCGGCGGGACGGTCCGACGGGCCCGGCGAGGGTTCCGCGCAGCAGGCGCCCGACGCGTCGGCCGCGCTGGACGAGCACGAGCTGGTGCGCGCGTAGCCCCCGGCTCGCGGCCGGCCGGCCTCAGTCCTCGAACGACTTGAGGAACGCGCGCACCTCGGTGCGCACGCGGTCGGCCGCGAGCGCCTCGTAGTCGGGGTGATTGGGGAACGCGAAGAGGTGCGAGGAGCCGGGGTAGCGGAACACCTCAAGCGCGCCCTCGGGCGCGGACTCCTGGAACTCGAGCACCTGCTCGGTCTCTACCCACGGGTCGTGCGGCGCGATGTGGAGCTGCATGCGCAGGCCCGGGCGCCACGTCGGGTGGCCAAACCAGCGCGGCGAGATCGCGCCAAACAACAGCACTGCTCCCGCGATCGACGAGTCTTGCATCGCGGCAGCCTCGCTCACTGCCGCGCCCAGCGAGAAGCCCATCACCACCACGGGTGACTCCATCTCGCGGGCGGCGTTGCGCACGGTGTCGATGTAGGAGTGCATGTCGCCGGTGTCGGAGTGCGCGACTCCCTCGTCCAGCTCGTCGTACACGTCGCCGTTGTACAGATCCGGGGTGACCACCTGGTGTCCCTCGCCGCGCAGCCAGTCAGCCCAGGACTCGACATTGCCCTCCAAACCGAGGGCTGAGTGAGTCAGGACGACGTTGACCATGCGCGTGGACCTCCCGGATATCGACTGCGATCCGCTAGCAGTCTTTCATGCCTGGTGAACGTCTGCATGAACGGCTCGGGTTCCGGCCCTCATCCCGCGCCACCTCACAGCCGCGCGATCGAGTCGATGTCCTCCAGAAACTCGGCAACCGTCTCGGGCGGCACGGTGGCCCTGGTCGCCCCGATCGCCTCCAGGAAGTCCTCGGTCGACGGCCCCGCCTTGCCCCCGGCATCCCCCGCGCCCAGCGCCGCCTCCAGCGCCGACTGCGACGCGCGTCGGGCGGCGAACTCAATGTCGGCCGGGGTGAAGCCGTCCGATGCGTCGACCAGCGCGGCCACCTCCACAGCCCCCGCGGACGATGCAGGGATGAACCGCTCCCAGATCGCGTGCCTGGCCTCGGCATCGGGCAGGCCGATGGGGATCACGTAGTCGAAGCGGCCGTGGCGCAGGAATGCGGAGTCGAGGG
>QKAX01000020.1 GCA_003246255.1 Demequina lutea | reverse complement strand
ATGAGCTCATGAGGTGTTCGTCTCCTTCCATGTCGGTCGACCAGCAAGTCCTCGACGAACAGGACGGGCGTCCAACATCGCGTTGCAGCTGATTGTCACGCCGGCTTGCACCGCGACTGCGTCGCGGGCAACCCGTCGCGCCAACAGCTGAACGCAACGTTGGACGGACCTGACGGGACGCTGCGCGTGCACCGCCGTCTCCTGATGTGGGGCCTGAGTCGCTCGTCGTGCCGAATTGGAACGATCCTTGCCGTGCGATTTCGCCTGTCCCCGAGGCGAGGTCGGAGCGATCGTCTACCCGTCCAAATACGAGCCGACGATGGCCAGCGTGGTCGAGGTCTTCGGACCGGACTACGTACGGCGGCATGGTTCGTCAATGCCGGCTGCGCACCGGCGGGCCATGAGCGCCATCGCAGCTTGTCGGACGCGCGCGCTCGGTGGGCAGCTCCTCGAGTGCGGCAAGTGCGGAGACAGAGATTTCGCCTACCACTCTTGCCGGCACCGCGGGTGCCCGAAGTGCTCAGGCGGCGCCAACCAGGATTGGCTCGAAGCGCGGCGTGAAGAGATCCTGCCGGTGGGGTACTTCCAGGTCGTGTTCACGGTCCCAGAGAAGCTTCGTCGCCTGATTCGCCAGCATCAACGGCGGCTCTACCCTGTGCTCCTCGACACGGTCGGGCAGACGCTGCGCGAGGTTGCGGAGGAGCATCTTGGCGGCACGATCGGTGCCATGCTCGTTCTCCACACGTGGACGCGGACGCTCGAGTACCACCCTCACGTGCACTGCCTGATCCCAGCCGGCTACATCGACGCCGACGGACATTGGCATGAGGTCTCGCGACCCTGGCTCGTCCCGCACCAAGCGCTCGCAACTGTCTTCCGAGCCAAGCTTGCCGCGGCTCTGCGCGACACGGTCCATGGACTCCACCTTCCGAGGTCCATCTACCGCACCCGGTGGGTCGTCCACGTCGACAAGCCCAAGCACGGCACGCACGTGGTGCTAGAGTACCTCGCCCGGTACATCCACCGCGTCGCGCTCTCCGACCGCCGTATCCTCGCCGTCACCGACAGACACGTCACGTTCAAGTACCGCGACAAGGAACGAAAGGCCTGGAAGGTCATGACTCTCCCCGGTACCGAGTTCCTACGCCGCTTCCTGCAGCACATCCTTCCCAAGCACCTCCACAAGGTCCGCTACTTCGGCTTCTGGAGTAGAAGCCAGCGCCCCAAGCTACGCGCCCTGCGACAGCGCCTGCTCGACGAGAAGGGCATCCAGGACGAAGCCCCGAAACGCGAAGACGTGGAGACCACCCCCCAATGGCTCAAGTGCCCGTACTGCAACACCACGCGAAACATTCTGGGACGCTACGACGCCTTCCAGCTCCAGCAATATCTCAACAGAACCGCCGGCCACCAGCACATGCCCAGGCCCCCACCCTGAGGTCCGAGCTCCCGTCCGCCAGCTATGAAACGACACCCGTGCTCGCCGACGACGTCGCGCGCATCGACCTCCTTTGCTCCGCCAGCCACTCCAACTGCGCCAACGACGACGTCGCGTCCCCTGTACTCCACAAACTTGCTTCTCAGGGCCTTCTGAGGCCTCCCCAGTACACGATTTCTGCGCAGGACCCTGCACCAGATATCAAGGGGTTAGAGATGAATCCCCAAGAGTAGTTCGAGCCCAGACGCGCCGCATGGAACAACGTTCAGCGGCCGTCCAACAGCCGGTTGCAGCTGACCGGGCGAGGTGGGGGCCTTCACGCCACGCGCGCGCAGCGCTCGGCTCAGTATGGTCCCGCGCCCGGCAGCTGAACCGGAACGTTGGACAGACCCGGCTGACTCACGGTCGGGGTCCTCGCTGCCGCTGACGTGGTGCTGCAATGCGGTCGCCGGGCAAGTTCGCGAGGAAACGCGCGACAGCGCCAACGGTGCGGAACGAGTCGCTCTGTCCGCGTATGACGTTGCCAGCGTTCGACATCATGGCCGGGCCCACGCGCGCGGCGCGCACGTTGAAGCCGCTCTCAGCGACCTCGGCGCTCAAGACGTCGTGATCGCCAGCGCACGACGCGTGCAATTCAGAAGCAGCGGCGGGCCGCGACGTTGGCCGAAATCCGTAGGAAGTTCGTGGGGCTCACGTCGCCGCGACCTCCCTTCGCGCGGAGGAGGCCGCGAAGCGGCACGACATGCGTGACCTGTGCAGCGCCCGCATCACGCAGACGTCGGCGTTGCCGACGAAGCTGCGCCGGCTTCACTGCCTCGAGTTCCTTCTGACCTGGGCAGAGCGCCCCCAGGACGAACGCCGGCACCGAGTCACAAGGGCTTCAATTTCTCGACGCGGCCGCGTTCCTCGACGCGCAACCAGCAGGCGCGAGGTCGCGCCGAGTTCAGCGCTGTCGGATACCGCGGAAATGGGCAGTCCGCGCATGCGCGGGGTCGTGCAGGGTCAGAGGCCCGATGCCACCTGACTTGTCGTTGTACCTCGGGGCGAAGGGTAGGGCGGACGGTCGGACTTTCGGGTAGGCCCTCGCTCAGTGGCGGGCGCGCCGGTGGCGCGGCCCGTTGG
>QKAX01000172.1 GCA_003246255.1 Demequina lutea | reverse complement strand
GAAATGCCTCCCAATGTTCGACGTCGGCGCCGCGGGACCAGGCCTCGGTGGCCCGCGTGACTCCCACGAGGCACGAGGTGGAGGCGAAGCACCCTCCGTAACGAGTGTCGAGCCCGTGTCCCCACTCCCCCGCCTCGCGCCGATGCTCGCCCGCCACCGCCACCTGTTGGTACCACGTCAGCCACTCGAGCTGGGCCGCGGCCAGGTCTCCACGACCGGCATCGTGGAACACTCGCGTCGCGAGCCCCACGTAGCACGCGAGCACGCCGTACGGCGTGCCAGTTGTGGTGAAGTACCCATCGTCGGTGGTGGCCTGTTCCTCCAGAAAAGTGATCCCATGGTGGATGGCGTCCACGTCGTGGTCAAGGCCGAGGTCTACCAGGGTCTTCACAGCCCACAGCGTGGGGACGATGCGCTTCACCTCGTCGCCCTCCGGCCCCCAGGATCCGTCGCTGAGCTGCCGCGCCAAGGCGCCGGCAACGGCCGGATCGTCGAGCACCTCTCGCTGCGCCGTCGCGGGCCCAGCCACCCAATCCGCGTCGATCCCGGCGCGCCACAGGATCAAGGCAGAGGCCGGATGAGCCGTACGCCTCAGCCACGTCCAGGTGCGCGCCAGATCGGGCGCGACAAGGCCTGTCATGGAGCGAGCCTGTCATGCGCGCACGGGGCCAGACAAGGGCAACGCCCGCCCGAGCGGCTGGGGGATCGCTCGGGCGGGCGCGCGTGCGGCGTGACCCTAGGCCTAGACGGTCACCTTGTCCTTAGCATCTTCGCTAAGTCGCACGGTCTTGACGTCGGCCGGTCGGCCGAGTGCACGGTACTCCCAACCGGCGGCGCGGTACGCGGTCGCATCGAGCGCGTGACGCCCGTCCACGATCGCCTTGTGCGCCACCAGCTCGCCCATCATCTCCGGGTCGGCGTTGCGGAACTGATCCCACTCGGTCAGCAGCACCACCACCTCCGCGCCCTTGATGGCCTGCGAGAAGGTCTCCGCATACGTGAGCTGCGGGTACGCCTTTGCCGCGTTCTTCATGGCCTCCGGGTCGTACACGACCACGTCGGCAGACTCGGCCCGCAGCATGTCCGCCACGTCGAGCGCCGGGGCGTCGCGGATGTCGTCGCTATTGGGCTTGAAGGCGGCGCCGAGGCACGCAATGCGCTTGCCCTTGACGCTGCCGCCGGCAAGCTCGCGGACCAGGTCCACCGTCCGCATGCGTCGGCGCGCGTTGATGGCGTCCACCTCGTGCAGGAACGCGACGGCCTGGCCTACGCCCAACTCTTCCGCGCGGTGAGCGAATGCGCGGATGTCCTTGGGGAGGCAACCCCCTCCGAAGCCCAGGCCGGGCTTGAGGAAGCGACCACCAATGCGGTCGTCGTAACTGAGCGCCGAGGCCAGCAGGTTGACGTCGGCGCCCGTCGCCTCGCATACCTCCGCCATGGCGTTGATGTACGAGATCTTGGTGGCCAGGAACGAGTTGGCAGCCACCTTCACAAGCTCAGCGGTGCGCAGATCTGCCACGACGAGCGGGGTGCCCACCTCAAGGATCGGAGCGAACGCGGCGCGCAGCATCTCCTCGGCCCACTCGGATTGCACTCCAAAGACCAGGCGGTCAGGACGCAGCGTGTCCTGCACCGCGTACCCCTCGCGCAGGAACTCTGGGTTCCACGCAAGCTGGACCAGGTCCGGGTTCGGCGAGGTCATCTGCACCATGTCCGTCAGTCGTGCAGCAGTGCCCACCGGAACCGTCGACTTGCCCACGAGCAGCGCGGGAGTGGTGATCTTGGAGGCGAGCGTGGTGAAGGCGCTCTCCACGTACTCGAGGTTGGCAGCGTGGCTGCCGTGCAGCTGAGGCGTGCCCACACAAATGAAGTGCACGTCACCAAACTCGGCGGCCTCATCGAACGACGTCGTGAAGCGCAGCTTCCCGGTGGCCATGACCTCTTGCAACAGTTCGGGCAGCCCGGGCTCGAAGAAGGGCACCTCGCCTGAGGCAAGCTTGTCAATCTTCGACTGGTCGACGTCAACGCCCAGCACGTCGTATCCCAGCGATGCCATCGCGACCGCGTGAGTGGCACCTAGGTACCCGGTGCCAATGACTGTCAACTTCGGACGGGCGGGCACGGGGCCCGGCGTAGCGGTGGTGTTCATCATGTTCTCCTCAGTGGTTGCTGTGCTGAAGTGGTTAGGAGCAGCTGACATTGGCGAGGCCCTCGCTGGCTGCCTGTACGGTGTTGGAGCACTCGACGACGTTGTCTTGCACGGGGGTCAGGGAGAAGCCGAATCCTGAGCCATTCACCGTGGCGGTGTTGCCCAAGAAGCGATTGCCTCGTCCCCAACCGTCGAGGATCTGGTGGACCTGGAACCCATCGGTGCTCGAGTTCACGCCCACGTTGTCCTGAATGACCCAGCTGTTTCCCTTGACATCCACCCAGGAGTCGCCCCCAGCGCTGGTGATGCTGGAACCGTCGAAGGAGTTGCCACGCAGCGTGCCGCCAGTGGTCCCCTCCTTGATGTCGACGGATTCAGCGGTGGTGTCATAGATGGTGTTGCCCTCGATGAGGTTGCGGTCCGAGCGGTCTGGCTGGCAGTCCGTGATGTCGCACCAGTTCGACTCGGCGGTGCCCACATAGATGCCCTCGCCGTACTTGGCGGTGCGGTTGCCCGTGTCGTAGATCGTGTTGCCGCTCACGGTGTTGTCCGTCGAATGGCGCCGCAGGTGCAGCGCCTCGTCGCCCACCGAGTAGATGGTCAGACCCGTGATGATCGAGCCGACAGTGCCGTCGGCCATCACGCCCTTCTGCCCGTTGCGCACGGTGAACCCGAGCAGCCTCCAGTAGCGCGCGCCATCCAAGTGGAACACGTAACCACCCGAGAACCCGTCGCCGTCAAGGATCGCGCCAGATCCGCCGCACAGGTAGATCGGGTTCGATGCCGTGCCAGACACGGCGGCCCTGAACTCGCCGTCGTACACGCCGTCGTTCATCGCGATGACCGTGCCTGGCTGCGCATCCACGAGGGCGTCCTCTAGTTCCTGCGCATCCGACACCGTCACAGACGCTGCCGGGCAGGTCACACCTGACGACGCGCCCGCCGCCGGGGCTGTGCCAGCGCCGGATCCAGAACTCGTCGAGCCCCCCGACTGCCCGCCGGCGCTTGGCACACCGGAGTAAACGGGTGCAGCGGTCGCTGACGTGTCCGGGTCGTCGCCGATCGCGGGGTCCGCGCTCGGCAAGTCGGACGTCGTGACCGACGGGGCGTCGGCACCCACCGACTCGCCAGCGCCGACCTCGACGTCACCCGAGACGAGGGCACGCCCAAGTCCCAGGGCTGGCCCGAAGGCCACCACGAGTCCACACATGAATGCGATTGCCATGATGGTGAGGTCCCTCCGGCTCACGCATTCACCGATTCGTGCTGAGGCAGACGCCTGGGCAGTGCGTTCTTGGCTTCCTGCTCCTGGTCCGTCGAGGCGTCGCTGGCGTACTGAGTGTCTCGCCACTCAGCCTCGAGGGGCCTGACCACGCCTGGCACAGTGGACGGGTCCACCATGCCGCGGGTGAGCTCGTGCAGAGGCGTGCGGTCGCGGTAAGGGCTGCCGAAGCCGGAACCCTTGTAGCGGAAGCCGCGGAACGCCGTCAGCAGCAGCAGGATCGCCAGCACTGTCCACAGCAACGTCATGGGCTTGGTAATGACGCGGAGCACTCGCTCCGTGATGTTCTGGTACACCCACGAAGGCGACTCGTTCGTGTCGAGCACTGTCGCGCCTGTCGCGCGCACAGTGTCGATCGGCGAGTTTCCGAAGCCGTCGATCAGGTTCTGTGCCACCACGGAACCCGTGGACTCGCCCACGAAGGTGATGCCGTGGCTGGTCACCGAATCGATGGTGTTGCGGACAACTGACACCTTCGAATCGCGAGCGTAGATACCGATCACACCGCCGTTGACGATGTTGCCCGATACCTCGCCCTGCGAGCCATCACGGAACGCAATGCCCTGGTTCGTCGCGTCGGCGACGCGGTTCTCCTGCACGATCACGTTCTGCGCCGCGCTGCCGGCCATCATGCCGAACTCGCCGCCCTCGATCGTGTTGGATCGCACAGTCACGCCGGTGCCGCCGTTGATGGCGATCCCATACTTCGTGTTGTCGGTAACGCGGGAGTTGACCACCGAGTGGCCGCCGTACGCGGCGATCGACTGGCCAACAGCCGACGGTCCGTCGGCGAGCGGCGTGGCGTCGATCGTGATGCCGTTGCCGCCGTTGTTGGCCGCCGTGACAGTGTCGATCATGACGCTCTGGCTGCCGCGGCTCACCACAAAGCCGTCGCCGTTGTTGTGCGACGAGTCGACGCCCGTGATACGAGAATTGACGACCTCGCGGTGAAACACCACGCCGTCGACGAGGCTCTCAGTAAAGGTAGAACTCTGAAGCTCCACCGAGTTCGCGTCGGAGACAAAGAGGCCATACGCATTTCCTGTGACGGTGATCCCAGAAAGCCAGGCGGTCACACCCGTCGAGTAGAGGCCTGCACCCTGCGTCAGATTCACGCCAGTTTCGCCTTCGGATGAGCCGTCGACGACGAGTGGGTCACCCGGATCGACAGTCACCGACGTCTCGGGCGCCACAAGGTACACCTCGGGCAACTCCCGACCGTCCGAGGAATCGAGGCCGAGCGTTGAAGCGAGCTGAGTTCCGGTGAGCGACAGTCCGCCGGTGTTTCCAGACCAGAAACCAAGGTCGGTGAATGTCGCGTTGCTGATCGATGCGTAACCGCCCATCACGCGGATGTAGGCGCGACCGTCCGCGGTGTTCGTGTCAGGTTCCGAACGCTGCGCATCCCAACCCTGGAACTTGACGGGCTCGCTCGCGGTTCCCTCGACGACGAGGTTGCCGCCGTCCACCACGATGCTGGCGAAGCCTACATCCGTGCTCGCGAGATTGATCTGAAGCCCGCCCGGACGACGCAAGTCGAGCGTTGCGCCCGAGAGCACCACGATGTTCTCACTCAGGACGAAGACGCCAGGCGACGTCTCAACGAAGGTCTGCGGCGCCAGCGCCGCGAGGTCAACTTCAGTGTAAGCGGCCTCGCGAGCGGTAAGCACCAAAGTCGACACAGGCGCGCTGACGACTCGGTACGGCAGCGACGTGTCGAGTCCGGGGAAAAGCGTGCCCGACGCCACAAGCTCGACATCGATGAGCCGACGGTCCTCTTGGGCCACGAGCTCGGCCTCCCTGGTCGGGTCACCTCCGTACGCGGCGAGAGCATCGCTCACGCCAGTAGCGACAGGAGCCTCGCTCTCCGTGGTGTCGAGCGGGCTGCCGACAGCAGTGTCGTCCGTGGCCGAGTCGGTCGTCGCCGACGCCGGCAACGCCGCCGCCGTGAGCGCGACGGCTCCCGTAAGCACGATGGCTCCGATGCGAGCCCCCAGCGTCAATGTGGTCATGCGGCTGCCCCCTGAGTAGCAAGAGTCCGTGCGGTCTGGCCCTCGCCGCCGATCGAATCGGCGGTGCGCGTGAGCCATCCCTGCTTGTTCATGGTGAAGAACGCGTACAGCTTGATGGGAAGCGCCACAAAGATCACGATGAGCGCGAACAGCGGAAGGATGAAGATGTCGCCAGGATTGCGGCGCAGGTGCGAGAAGCCGCGCACGCCGCGGCCCACGAGCATCCACGCCACCACGATCGCGACTCCCGTCCAGGACGCCTCGAAGCGGGACAGGATGAGGTACGCGAGCGTCAGGCCCATCGTGACCGGAGTGAGCAGGATCTGCAGGACTGTCACCTTGGTGACAAACGGCACCCTCCACAGCCAGCCCTTGGAGATGGCCGTGAGGTACGTGCGATACGAGTTGCGGCTCCAGCGCACGCGCTGCTTCACGAACGCCTTGAACGTGTCGGGGAACATCGACAGCGCCTTGGCCGTGGACTGGTGAACCGTCTTGTAGCCGGACGCGAGCACCAGCCACGTGAGGCGTCCGTCGTCGCCCGCGATGCAACGTCGGCCCATGAAGAATTCGTTCTCGAGGTGCTCGAGCACGGGCATGACCGCCTTGCGGCGATACACGGCGGTGCGACCCGAAATGCACGCGACTGCGCCATAGCGGCCCTGAGCGGGCACGTAGTCGTAATAGCGCAGGTTGACCATCCAGTCGGCCACGCGGCGCCACACCGACGTCTTGCGCTCGAACACGTTCTGCTGCGTCGACACGCCGCCCACCTGCGGGTCGGCGAAGGGCATCTGCACAGCCTCGAGCAGACCCTCTCTCCACCACGTGTCAGAGTCAACGAGAACAAGAATCTCCGAGCTGGCGAGTCGGATGCCGCACCCAAGGGCCGATCGCTTGCCAGCGTGGTGGAAGAGCACCGGCTTCACACGCTCATCGCCGAGTGCGACGATGCGGTTGTACGCCTCCACATCGGCCACGTCCAGCACGATGATGATCTCCGTGGGGTCCTGCGCCCTCCACGAATCGAGGCATCGCATGAGGATGTCGGGGTCTTCGTGGAATGACGGCACGACCACCGACGTCGTGGTGCGGAAGCTTGTCACGATCGGCCGGGCGCCGCGCGACAGGATGACTCGGTAGAGCCACAGACCCCAGACAATGGTTCCGGCGATAGCAAACGGGAAGTACGCGCTGTACTCCCGCACATACCCCCAGGCGTCGACAAAGAACGATTCCATGAACACACCCTTGATAGAGACTCAGTAAGCGGTGTGCCATCGCCGCGGATGTGTCCGCGCATCGCCCTTGACGGTAGTCCGGCGTGATCGTTCTTGGCCTAGCGCCCCAGCTGATCGACCGGCTACTCGGTGACGCGACGACCGTAGGGTGTGACGAACCTCACACTCAACAGCTACGGGCAGAGTTCACACAGAGTTCACATACGCGCTCGTGGTTCTTTACCTTCCACATTCGAGCATTCTCCCTGATGAGAAACCAAAACGCCCCGCCGACGAGAGCCGGCGGGGCGTTCGGGACTTTAGTCCCACGTAACACGCTGGAAACATCACACGCCGAGCGGCGTCAGCCCCCGATCACCGTTCCCGTAGCGCTCGCCTCGCCGGAGACGATGCCCGCCGGGGTATTCGACGCCGCCAACGCCAGGATCGTGGTGCGCGCCGAATCGGTGACGACCACGGCCCACCCGTTGCGGTCGCGACGCGCGCCGCTGCCGTTCACCGTCACGTGGTCAAGCAGCGTGTCGGCGGAGCCGTACTTCACTACCGCTCCCTCGTCACCGATGTGCGAGATCGTCACATCCTTGACCGAGATGTGCGCCGAGGCCTTCACCTCGAGACCCGTCTGTCCGTCCGTCAGCGCAAGTCCCGTGACGTTCCAGTAGGCCGCGCGGTTGAACGAGAGCACCTCCCCACCCTGGATGCCGTCGCCGACGAGCGTCGCGCCGTCGCCGCACAGCCAGATCGGAGCAGCCGAGGTGCCCTGCTGGCGAGTGTCGAACTCACCCTTGTAGGTACCGGGTGCCACGACGATGACGTCGCCCGGCTTGGCGTGGTCGAGGGAGCTTTGCAACTGGGCGGCACTCGACACCGTTACGGTCGCTGCAGGGCACGACGACGGAGCCGAGTGAGCCGGCTGCGTAGGCGCGGGCGCCGGCTCCGGGGTGACAACGGGCGCGGGCGCCGGCTCCGGGGTGACAACGGGCGCGGGCGCCGGCTCCGGGGTGACAACGGGCGCGGGCGCCGGCTCCGGGGTGACCACCGGCTCAGGCTCAGGCTCAGGCTCGGGCGCGGGGGTCACCACGGGGGCGGGCGCCTGGCCCGTGCAATCGACGTTGGCGTACCCCTCAGCCGCCGACACCACGACGTTGTCGCACGTCACGACGTTCTCCAGCACCGGAGTGAGCGCGATGCCAAAGCCAGGGCCCTTCACCTCCGCGACGTTGCCGCTGAACACATTGCCCGTGCCCCAGCCGTTCACGATCTTGTGCGTCTGGAACCCGTCCATGGGGCTGTTCACGCCCGTGTTGTTCTCAATGAGCCAGTCGCGGCCCTTCACATCGACCCACGAGTCCGCGCCGGAGGTGACCAGCAGGGCGCCGTCGAAGTGATTGCCGCGCAGGACGCCGCCTTGCGTGCCCTCCTTGATGTCCACCGATTCGGCGGTGGTCCTGTAGATCGTGTTGTTCTCGATCACGTTGTAGTGGGACTCGTCAGGCACGCCACCCGACACCGAGGACCAGTTGGACTGAGCCGAACCCACATAGATGCCCTCGCCAAACTTGGTGTTGCGACGGCCAGTGTCGTGGATCTCCGCGCCGGTCACCAGGTTGTACGACGAGAACTTGCGCAGGTGAATCGCCTCGTCGCCAGTGTCGTACACCTCGACCCCCTGAATGATCGCGTGGTCGGTGTCGTCGAGCATGATGCCCTTCTGGCCGTGGCGAGCGGTGATGCCGACAATGCGCCAGTAGTCGGCATTGTCGAGATGCAACACATAGCCACCACTCGGACCCTCGGCCTCGAGGATCGCGTTGCGCGAGCCGCACACGGTGATGGGCTTCGCGGCCGTCGCCGGCGTGTTGGCAGTGAACTTGCCGTGATACACGCCATCGGCGAGCGTGATCACGTCGCCAGGCCGTGCGCTCGCAAGCGCGGCGGTGAGCTGGGCAGCAGTGGAGACGGCGATGGTGGGGGTAGGACAGGCGGAGGTAGAGGGAGATGAGGCAGTCGCGGCGAGAGGCGCTGCGGCGAGCGCTGCGGCGGCTACCGAGATCACGGCAACGGCGCGAGCGGGCACGGTGAAAGACAGCATGGTGTGGTTCCTCACAGGGCCGGGGCCCGTGGTCGATGGCTAGCTGAGGGTCAAGCGGCGAAGGGGGTAAGTCCCTCGCGACGCCGATCTCTCGACGCTAGATGTCCCATCGGGCGCAAATCACCCATATCGCCCAGAAGTGAGAATGGTCACTGTGTGGCGCTCGTCACGTGCCGCCCCCCGCGTGCGGGGCACCCCATCGCGCGGAAACGCGTTCACCAGGCACGATGAGCGCACGACGGTGACTCACCCCACAGTCGACCCCGCAGAGCCGTCATCGCAGGCCGGGACTCAGGTCACTGATTCACGCAGTTCGCGCTCGCGTAGCCCTCGCGCGCGCCAGTCACGACGTTGTCGCACCACACCACGTTGCCGCGCTCCGGCGTGAGGGAGAACCCATACCCGGCGGCGTTCACTGTGGCGGTGTTGTTGCGGAACACGTTGTCTGTCCCCCACCCGTCCACGATCTCGTGCGTTTGAAATCCGTCGTGCGGCGCGTTGATGCCCACGTTGCCCTCGATGAGCCACCCCTTGCCCTTGACGTCCACCCAGGAATCGCCGCCGTCGGAGTCCATCCCCGCCCCGTCAAACGAGTTGCCGCGCAGGATCCCGTCGGACGTGCCCTCCTTGATGTCCACTGCCTCGGCGGACGTCGCGTAGATGGTGTTGCCCTCGATCAGGTTGCGGTCGGAGGTATCGGGCTCGCCGCCAGTGATGTCGCCCCAGTTCGACTCGGCGGTTCCCACGTAGATGCCCTCGCCAAACTTGGCGCGCCG
This sequence comes from Demequina lutea, assembly GCA_003246255.1. Taxonomy (GTDB): domain Bacteria; phylum Actinomycetota; class Actinomycetes; order Actinomycetales; family Demequinaceae; genus Demequina; species Demequina lutea_A. Next base: position 186 of record QKAX01000172.1, on the reverse strand, counting down.
ATGCCCCGTGTCGTGAACCACATTGTTGCTGACCACGTTGTCGGAGCTGAACCGCCGCAAGTGGATCGCCTCGTCGCCGATGTCGTACACCTCGAGCGAGTCGATCACGAGGTGGTTCCCGCCGTCGACCATGACGCCCTTTTGCGAGTTGCGCACCGTGAAGCCCTGGACGACCCACCACGACGC
>QKAX01000091.1 GCA_003246255.1 Demequina lutea | reverse complement strand
CACCGGCCCTAGGCCAGCCTCGCCCACGCGGTGATGGCGCCGATGTCGTCCACGATCTCGCCCATCACCCGCTCGTAGACGCTCTGAGACAGGCCCCAGGGGTCGTCGAGGCTGCGCAGTGGCGCGGGTTCCCTTCGCTGCTCGGCCGCAAGCGCGTCGGCGACCCGGGCCAGCCGCTCCGCCGCCGTATCTCCAGTGGGAGGGGCGGCCCTGTGCGCGAGCTCGGCCGCCTGTCGGATTCCAAAGACGTGGTCTGGCAGATCGCCGAGCTCGTGGGCGATCCACTGCGCGTGCTGCTGCGTGGCCACCAGCACAAGATCGGCGCGCGCCACAGCCCCGGCTGTGAGCTGTGTGGGCCGATGGCGCGGGAACGTCAGCCCGTGGCCGGCTGCCGCCTGACGCATCTCCTTGGTCGCGTCCATGCCAATCTCGGCATACGTGCCCGCGGAGGACACCTGGGCGGCCTCGCCCCACTCGCGTTGCGCGAGGTAGTGCATCGCGGGGGAGCGGCAGATGTTGCCGGTACAGACCATCAGGATTCGTGCAGGATTCGCCACCCTTCGAGGCTATATGCCTCCGTGCCGCCCGCGTTGCGCCAAGATGGACGGGTGACCGTCTTTATGCCCATGACCCTGGTTGGCGGTCCCACGCTCGTGTTTCCGTACGCAGGTCTCACCGTGGTGACCGACCCGACCTTCTCGCCGCCTGGGGTGTACGGCGGCCTCACCAAGACCCACGGGCCCGCCGTCAAGCGGTGGGCGCTCGACCGCATCGACCTCGCGCTCATCTCGCACGATCACCACCCCGACAACCTTGACGACGAGGGTAGGGAGGTGGCGCACAGCGCGGCACTAGCGCTCACCACCACGGCGGGAGCCGAGCGCGACGCGGCCTTCACCGGGATGGAGCCCGGCGATGTGGTCACGCACGGCGACGTCACGATCACGGCCGTCGAGGCGCAGCACGGGCCCGCCACAGTGGCCGAGCTGACCGGGCCCGTCATCGGCTTCATCCTGCGAGCGCGAGACTGGCCCACTGTGTACTTCTCGGGCGACAACTCCTCCGAGAAGGTGGTGGCGCGCATCGCGGCGGACCACCCCGACGTTGCGCTGGCGATCCTGTGCGCGGGTGCCGCCCGCGTCGCGACCCGCGGAAGGTCCGCGCTGACGCTGGATGCGAATCGCGCGGCACGGGTGGCCGGAAACTGGCCCACCGCACGCATCGTTCCGGTTCACGCCGACGGCTGGGCACACTTCTCTGAGTCCCGCGAACGCACCACGGAGGTGCTCACGCGCAGGCTCGGGAGCCGGGCCGTCATCCTCAAGCCTGGCGTGTTCACTCCGATCGAGGTTCAGCCAGCCAACGCGTCGGGCGCCTGAGGCGCTTCCCCGGCCGCGGCGTCGGCGGCCTCGGAGCGACGCCACGGCAGCACCGACGCCGCATCGCTGGCGTGGCCGTAGAGCGTGCCCTCGAACTGCTTGACGGTGGCCACCAGCACAAAGCTCAGCGACACCAGCAGCGACCACGAGCCGAACTTGCCCACGTGCACGTACTGCCAGATCTCGTGCTGGTTGGGGTACTCCCACGCGCCCAAGAAGGTCGCCGCGTTCTCAGCCACCCACAGCGCAAAGCCGATGGCCACGAACGACACCGCGAGCGGCATGCGCAGGCGGTGCGGCCCCACCGTGAAGTGGATCATGGTGCGTCGCATCTCGAGCACAAACAGCGCGGCGATCACCCAGCGCAGATCCCAGATCCAGTGGTGGGTGAAGAAGTTGAGGTACGCGGCGACGGCGAGAATCGTGAGCGGCACGGGCCGGTAGCCGGTGACGCGCAGGTCGAAGCGTCGCCACGCCTGCACGATGTACGAGCCCACCGCCGCGTACATGAAGCCCGCATAGAGGGGCACTCCCGCGATCTTGGTGACCGCGTCTTCGGGGTAGGACCACGATCCGGCGGCCACCTTGAAGAACTCCATGGTCACGCCCAGCACGTGGAATCCGCAGATCACCGCCACCTCGCGACCGGACTCCCAGCCCGCCCACCACAGGCCGAGGGTCAGGGTGATGCCCAGGATGAGCAGCGCGTCGTACCTGGCAATGGGTAGGGTGACGACGCTCGACACGGCCAGGGCCACAAAGATCACGATCGCGAAAGCGAGCGACTGCAACTCGAGCCACACGAAGCGCCAGGCGAAGCTCCACATGCGCGCGAGCGTCCAGCGCTCGCGGGCGAGCGGCGCTCGTGCCGGGCGGGGGATGGCGCCCGATGCTGCGGCGTCGGCTGGCTCTGCGGTCACGGGTCCATCCTGCGGCATGACCGCCAGTCGCGCTCACAGGCGGGCAACCCCACGCGACGCGCCCTCGCGCGCGCCCGCCCCCGCTAGAGTGGGGGCCGTGTCTGACAAGCCCGTGAAGATCGCCCTCTTTGGCCCCGGAACCGTGGGTGCCGAGGTGGTGCGACTGCTCACCGACAATGCAGCCGACCTCGCCTCGCGCGTGGGCGCGCCCGTTCAGATCGAGGGCATCTATGTGCGCGACCTCGACAAGCCGCGCCCCGACTCGATCCCGCGCGA
>QKAX01000212.1 GCA_003246255.1 Demequina lutea | reverse complement strand
CAGCTGCGCCGCAAGCAGCGCGAGCATGGGACGCAGGCGCTTGCCGCCCGCGTCCACCAGGTGGCGGCTCGTGGCATCGGCCAGGCGATCCGACTGCGCGACGGCGTCGCGAAGACGCTCCTCGATCAGCTCGAGGCGCGGCTGGATCGCGGCCTCCAAGGTCGCATTGCCGATGGGGAGAGCCACGGCGCCTTAGTTGCCGAGGCCCGGCACGAACAGCGAGCCGGCCGCGTCGGTGATGTCGAGAGCCCATGCGGGCAGCACACCGAGCGCGACGATCAGGATCGCGGTGGCAACCACCATGCCGCGGCCGATGCCGGTGGGCGTGGCGGCGACCTGCGGGGCCGCGTCCTCGGCGGGCTCCGTGAAGAACATCAGCACGGCGACGCGCACGTAGAAGAACGCGGCGGCGGCGGACGTCAGCACGGCGACCAGCACGAGCGGCCAGGCGCCTGCCTCGATCGCGGCGCGGAACGCCACGAACTTGCCGATGAAGCCCGCGGTGAGCGGGATGCCGGCGAACGAGAGCAGGAACAGCGTCATGGCACCGGCGAGCAGCGGGTTGCGCTTGCCCAGGCCCGCCCACTGGCCGAGGCGAGTGGCCTCGGCACCCACGGCGCCGTCGGGCGTGAGCTCGCGCACCTGCGAGATCACGGCGAACGCACCCAGCGTGGCGAGGCCGTACGTGGCCAGGTAGAACGGCAGGGCGGACAGCGCGGACGGCGAGAAGCCTGCCAGCGCCACCAGGATGAATCCGGCGTGCGCCACCGACGAGTACGCGAGCATGCGCTTGATGTCGGTCTGCACGATCGCGAGGATCGTGCCGAACACCATCGACGCAATGGCCACGGTCCAGATGACCCAGTTCATCTCCCACTCGAAGCGGTAGAGCACCAGGTAAGCGAGGCGGCCGAGTGCTGCCACGGCGGCGGCCTTGGTGTGACGGGCGTGGGGGCGCCCTGGTAGGCATCGGGCACCCACAGGTGGAACGGCACGGCGCCGATCTTGAACAGCAGGCCCACCACGACCATGAACAGGCCCAGCAGGAACACCGTGTGGTTGGCACCAGCGGCGGGAGCCACGAGGCCGAGCTCGACCATGCCGGTCACGCCCGAGACACCTGCATCGCCCGACGCGCCAAACAGCAGCGCGGCGCCGAACAGGAAGATCGCGGACGAGAACGCGCCCAGCAGGAAGTACTTGAGCGCACCCTCCTGGCTCAGCAGGCGGCGACGGCGGGCGATGGCCACCAGGATGTACAGCGGCAGCGAGAACAGCTCGAGCGCCACGAACATGAACAGCAGGTCGTTCACCGTGGCGAACAGCATCATGCCGCCGGTGGCGAAGAGCATCAGCGGGAACGCCTCGGTGATGGCGAGGCCCTGCTTGCGGGCCACCGTCTCCTCGGGCGAGCCGGGGGCCACGGAGCCGAGCGGCGCGAACGCGTCCTCGCCCTCCTTGCCCTTGTCTGCGGCCAGCAGCACGCCGCCGATGCCGAAGATCACCAGCAGGCCCTGCCACAGCAGCGCCTGACGGTCCAGGAACATCATCGAGTCGAGGATGACGCGGCCGCCCTGGTCCAGCTGGACCCACTGCCACACGATCGCGAGGAACGCGAGCACGAGCGCGAGCACCGAGAGTTGCATCTGGAACGTGCGGCGGTCGGCGGCCTTGCGCACGAAGGCCTCGACGAGCACGCCCACGGCGGCGGCGCCCAGGACGATGAGGATCGGCGTGAGCGACGCCCAGGCGATATCGGGCGCTACGTAGTTCACTGTCCGACCTCCTCGGAAACGACGGTCACGATGCTGACCACGTCGGCGCTAGGGGCGCGGAAGTAGTCGACGGCGAGCGCGGGCACGATGCCCAGCACCAGCATCACGGCGATGAGCGGCCAGATGGTGACACGCTCGCGAAGGCTCAGCTCCTTGGTGCCCTCCATCGCCTCAGGCGCGGGGCCGGTGAAGACCTTCTTGTACGTCAGCAGGATGTACAGCGCGGCGAGGATCACGCCCAGCGCGGCCACGATGACGGCCCAGCGAGCCGCCTCGTAGGAGCCCACGAGCACCATGATCTCGGATGCGAACGGCGACATGCCGGGCAGCGCCAGCGCGGACAGACCCACGATGAGGAAGGTTCCGGCGAACACCGGCACCACCTTCTGCAGGCCGCCGAACGCCGCGACGGACGCGGTGCCGTGACGGGCCTCGAGGAAGCCCACCAGCAGGAACAGCGCGCCGGTGGAGAGGCCGTGGCTCAGCATGTAGAACGAGGCGCCCTCGATGGACGTCTGCGTGAACGCGAAGATTCCCAGGATCATGATGCCGAAGTGGCTCACCGAGGTGAACGCCACCAGGCGGTACATGTTGTCCTGGCCGATCGCCACGAGCGCGCCGTAGATCACGGAGATGACGGCCAGCACGATGATCGTGGGGGCCGCCCAGCGCGAGGCGCCGGGGAACATCGTGAGGCACAGCGTGAGCATGCCGAACGTGCCGATCTTGTCCAGCACGGCTACCAGCAGCGCGGTGGTGCCGGCGCGGGCAGACTCCGCCACATCGGGCAGCCACGTGTGCACTGGCACCATGGGCGCCTTGATCGCGAACGCGATGAAGAAGGACAGGAACAGCAGGTTCTCGATCCACGGGGCGTCGAACGTGAGGCCCGTGAGGTTGTCGATCAGGTACGCCTGCTCGCCGCCGGGGCCCACAAAGTAGAGCGCCACGACGCCCACCAGCATGATGAGCCCGCCCAGCAGGGAGTAGATGAGGAACTTGACCGCGGCGTAGCGGCGCTGCTCTCCACCAAAGGATCCGATCAGGAAGTACAGCGGGATCAGCATCGCCTCGAACACGACGTAGAACAGCATCACGTCGCGCGCGGCAAAGATGGCCACCATGAACGCCTCGGAAACGAGCACGAGGCCCAGGTACTGAGCGGCGCGGCCTCCCACGGCGTCTTCCTTCCACGCGGCCAGCACGGCCAGCGGGGTCAGCAGCACTGACAGCAGCACGAGCGACAGGCCGATGCCGTTGACGCCCAGCGCCCACGAGGCACCGATCTGCGGGATCCACGCGTGGACCTCGGAGAACTGGATCGCGCCGGCGTCCGAGCGGTCGAACGCCACCAGCAGGCCGATGCCCGCTGCGAGCTCGAGCAGAGTCGCACCCAGCGCGAACTCCCTGGCGCGCGCACGCAGCGCGGGCACCACGAGCAGGGCGAGACCGGCCACGGCGGGCCAGACGATGAGCAGGGTCAGAATGGGCACGGCCTTAGCTCCCCACCACGAGAAGTGCTGCAAGCACCACGAAGCCCAGCAGCATCAGGAGCGCGTACGAGCGCACGCGTCCCGGCCCAGAGCGGCGATGCCCGTTGCCTGCTTGTTGACGGCTCCGTCCACCAGCGTCGCGTCGGCGTAGACCAGCGTGCGCGTGAGGTGGGTACCGGGCGTCTGGAAGACGGCGCGGTTGACGGAATCCTGGAACATGTCGTTGCGGGCCGCCAGGACGGCGAGCGACGGGGCCGGGGCCTCCGTGGGCACGTCCTTGCGCCAGTACATGACGTACGCGAGCACGGCGCCCGCCGCGACGAGCACCAGGGTAAGAGTGGTCAGCACGGGCACCGAGAGCACCGGCTCCTCGTGCGGGTGCTCCCCCACCACGGGCTCGAGCCAGTGCTGGAAACGGCCGCCAATTCCCAGGAACATACCCAGGAAGGCGGAGCCGACGGCCAGGATCATCATCGGGATCGTCATGAGCAGCGGCGACTCGTGCGGGTGCTGCTCGTCGGTCCAGCGGGCCTTGCCGTGGAACGTCATGAAGAACAGTCGCGACATGTAGAACGCGGTGATGCCGGCGCCGATCAGGGCGGTCAGGCCGAACACCCACGGCTGCCAGCCCTCGCCCACGAACGCGGCCTCGATGATCTTGTCCTTTGACCAGTAGCCCGAGAATGGCGGGATGCCCAGGATCGCAAGCCAGCCGAGGCCGAACGTGACCCACGTGATGACCATCGCTGAACGCAGCGCGCCAAAGCGGCGCATGTCCACCTGATCCTTCATGCCGTGCATCACGGAGCCGGCACCCAGGAACATGCCGGCCTTGAAGAAGCCGTGCGTTACCAGGTGGAAGATCGCGAACGCGTAGCCGATGGGGCCCAGGCCCGCAGCCAGCATCATGTAGCCGATCTGCGACATGGTCGAGGCGGCGAGCGCCTTCTTGATGTCGTCCTTGGCGGTACCGATGAGGGCACCCATCATGAGCGTGATGGCGCCGACGATGGCGACCACGAGGCGGGCATCGGGAGCGCCCTCGTAGATCGCGCCGGAACGGACCACCAAGTACACGCCCGCTGTCACCATGGTGGCGGCGTGGATGAGCGCCGACACGGGCGTGGGGCCCGCCATCGCGTCGCCCAGCCAGGACTGCAGCGGGAACTGCGCGGACTTACCGGTGGCGGCCAGCAGCAGCGACAGGCCGATCGCGGTGAGCACCGCCTCGGACGCGCCGTGGGCGCCGCCCAGCACCTCGTCGAAGCCCACCGAACCGAAGTGGGCAAACATGAGGCCCATCGCCACGATCAGGCCCACGTCGCCGACGCGGTTGACCACGAACGCCTTGTTGGCGGCGGTCGCGTACTCGGGCTTGTGGTTCCAGAAGCCGATCAGCAGGTACGACGCGAGACCCACGCCCTCCCAGCCGACGAACAGCATCAGGTAGCTATCGGCCGTCACCAGCAGCAGCATCGCCGCGATGAACAGGTTGAGGTACGCGAAGAACATGCGGCGGCGCGGGTCGTGCTCCATGTACGCCACCGAGTAGACGTGGATTAGCGTGCCCACGATGGTGATGAGCAGCACGAACGTGATCGACAGCGGGTCGATCAGCAGGCCGAGGTCAACCGAGAACTCGCCGCCGGACAGCCACGTGTACAGGTGCACTGACTCCGCGCGGTCTTCCGCGGCGCGGCCCAGCATCTCGATGAGCGAGCCGATGCCCACGATGGCTGCCACGGAGGAGGCGGCGACGCCCACCCAGTGACCCCACGCGTCGGCGCGCTTGCCGGCCAGCATCAGCACGAAGAAGCTGGCGAGCGGGACTGCAATCAGCAGCCAGGAGACGGACAGCATCTTCTAACCCTTCAGCTCTGCGGGCTCGTCGAGCGAAATGTTCTGGCGGGCGCGGAACACGGCAATGATGATCGCCAGGCCCACCACCACCTCGGCGGCGGCCACGACCATGACAAAGAACGCCATGATCTGACCGTTGAGGTTGCCCTGCATGCGTGAGAAGGCCACCAACGTGAGGTTGGCGGCGTTCAGCATGAGCTCGACGCCCATGAACGCGATGATGGCGTTGCGGCGCAGCAGCACCGCGGTGGCGCCGATGGCGAACAGCACCGACGCCAGGTAGACGAAGTTGATGGGGCTCACGCGTCGTCCTCCTTGGCTCCGAGCTCGCGGCGCCTGGCGCGGTTCTCGTCCTTGAACTCCACGCCATCGATGGTCTGGTGGCGCACCTTGAGCACGC
>QKAX01000174.1 GCA_003246255.1 Demequina lutea | reverse complement strand
GCCAACCAGCAGGACCTGCGCCTCATCAAGTCGATGACCGACTACGCGGTGGAGTGTGCCCTGCGCGGCGAGCCCGGCGTCATCGGCCACGACGAGGAGGACGGCGACCGCCTGAAGGCGATCCCGTTCCCCCGCATTGCCGGCCACAAGCCCTTCGACGTGACCACCCCGTGGTACACGGAGATGGTGGCCGACATCGGTCAGGCATGAACACGACCGACGAGGCGCTCGCCCAGCTAGGCGTCGACTCGTACAGGTCGTGCGAGGCCCTTCAGCAGCCCGTATGGCCCGATGCCGACGCGCTCAAGCGCGCCACGGATCGGCTCAAGCAGGTGCCCCCGCTCGTCTTTGCCGGTGAGGCCGACGTGCTGCGGGGCCACCTCGCCGCGGCCGGCAGGGGAGAGGCGTTCGTGCTGCAGGGCGGCGACTGCGCGGAGATCTTCTCCGAGGCGACCGCCGATCGCATCCGCAACAAGATCAAGACGATCCTGCAGATGGCTGTGGTGCTCACGTACGGCGCGTCCACGCCAGTGGTCAAGATCGGCCGCATGGCAGGCCAGTACGCCAAGCCGCGCTCGTCACACGACGAGACGCGGGACGGCGTGACCCTTCCGGCGTACCGCGGCGACATCGTGAACTCGTTCGCGTTCACCGAGGAGGCCCGGGTGCCGAACCCGGACCGCCTGCTCGACGCGTATCACGTGTCGGCCTCCACGCTGAATCTGATCCGCGCGTTCACCACGGGTGGCTTCGCGGACCTGCGCCGCGTGCACCAGTGGAACCGTGGCTTCTCTGCCAACCCGGCGTACGCCGCGTACGACAAGGTGGCGGCGGAGATCGACCGTGCGGTGCGCTTCATGGAGGCTGCGGGCGGCGATTTCGAGGCGCTCAAGACCGTGGAGTTCTTCTCGAGCCACGAGGCGTTGCTGCTCGACTACGAGCGGGCGCTCACGCGCATCGACTCGCGCTCGGGACTGCCGTACGACTGCTCGGGCCACTTCCTGTGGATCGGGGAGCGCACGCGCCAGCTCGATGGCGCTCACGTGGAGTTCCTCTCAAAGATTCACAACCCGCTGGGCGTGAAACTTGGCCCGACGTCCACGGCTGCCGATGCCATGGCGCTGGCCGAGCGCCTCAACCCCGGCAATGTCGAGGGTCGCCTGACCTTCGTGGCCCGCATGGGTGCCGACAAGGTGCGCGACGTGCTGCCGGGTCTGGTGGAGGGCGTGCGCGACGCTGGCATCAACGTCACGTGGCTTACCGACCCGATGCACGGCAACACCTTCACCTCCGAGTCCGGCTACAAGACGCGACGCTTCGAGACGATCCTTGACGAGGTCAAGGGCTTCTTTGAGGTGCACCGCGACCTTGGTACCGTTCCGGGCGGCCTGCACGTGGAGCTCACGGGTGACGACGTCACCGAGGTGCTGGGAGGCACGGCGGAGATCGACGACGAGGGTCTTGCCATGCGCTACGAGACCAAGGTGGACCCGCGCCTCAACCACGAGCAGTCGCTCGAGATGGCGTTCCTGGTCTCCGAGCTGTTGTCACACCGTGAGGTGCCGCCGCTCGAGACGCTGCGCTTCGAGGACTAGCTCTCCGCCTGACGCGAAGGAGGCGCGACACCGTACGGTGTCGCGCCTCCTTTCCCGTGCGCGGGAGTGCGCTATCCAAGGCTGCTGTACGTCAGGGTGATGCGTGATCCTTGCTCGACCTGAGTGTTTGGGTCGACGTCCTGATCGGTGATCGTCTTGTCATCAGATGCGTTGCCGTCGAACGGGAAGCGCCTCTCGAACCGCAGATCCAGGCCGAGTTGGTCGGCGCGATCCTGCGCGTCACCGATGGTCATCAGCAAGAAGCTAGGAACAGTGACGAGAGGCTTGCCCTCGGAGACATACAGGGTGATGGAAGCCGTGCGGTTGGTCTCGGTGCCGGCAGCAGGGTCGGTGCGAATGACCTCGCCCGTTGCGACCTCGTTGGTGCGCTCGTACTGCACGGTGATGACGAACTTGTACTGTTCAAGCGCCGCGCGTGCGGTGGGCTCCTCGAAGCCCGTCACATCGGGCATCGCCACGGGCGCGGGGCCGTCGGAGATCACCAGGTTGATGGGGGTGTCGTCGCGGATAGTCTCACCCTCGCCGGGCTCGACGGCGAGCACCTGGCCCTGTGGGGCGTCATCGTCGTTTCGCCGCTCCTTTTGTCCCACGGTGAGGCCCACGTCGCTCAAGGCGTTGATGGCGTCCTGTTCGTTGGAGCCGACCAGAGTGGGCACAGTGGCCATCTGGGGGCCCTTTGACACGATGAGGTCTACCGCGTCGCCCTTGAGCATCTGTTGCTGCGCGCCAGGTTCGGTACGGATCACCAGTCCCTCGGGGATGTCGTACGAGAACTCGGAGATGACGTTCACCTCGAGCTCGGCCTGCTGCAGGATGGCGGTGGCCTCGTCGGCTGTGTCGCCGACGACGGGGGGAACAGTCGTGTAGGCACCCGGCCCCTGTGTGTTGTACCACCACCCTCCCAGCGCGAGGAGCGCGAGGAGCGCGGCAACGATGGAACCGATCCACAGCGCCACGTGGCGTCGCTCGCCTGGTTCGATCGCCTCGGGGTCGTCGTCAATGAGTTCGGCCGTGACCGGCGCGAACGGTCCTGCGCCGAGCCCGATGGGGAGGGCGATGGTGGCGCCAGTAGGCGTGGTGTCGAGCACGGCGGTGGCGGCGTCATCCGCGACTGGGATGGTGCCGGTGGGCGGATCCGCTCGGCGGTCCAGGGTCGGGTCGTCGATCATGGAACGGGTCTGTCGCACCAGCCCAAGCGCCGCCGCGGCGTCGGCCGGGCGAGCCAGGGGATCGCGGGCCGTAAGTGCCGCAACGAGTTCATCGATCTCGGCGGGAAGCCACGGCACGAATGCCGAGGGTGCGGGGACGTCCTCGTGGACATGTCGCGCCGCCACCTCGATGGCCGAGGCCGCCGTGAACGGCTGGCGGCCTGTGAGCATCTCAAACAGCAGCACGCCGGTGGAGTAGACGTCAGTGCTGGCGTCGGCCTGGCCGTTCTGTACCAGCTCGGGAGCGAGGTAGGCCACAGTGCCAAGAATGGTGCCGGTCGACGTCGCGGTGACCTCAGTGACGGCTCGTGCTAAACCAAAATCCGCAAGCTTGGGGCGATCCTCATCGTCGAGGAGCACGTTCTCCGGCTTCACATCCCGGTGCACCAGGCCCTGGCGGTGAGCTGCCGCCAGCGCGTCAAGAACCGCGTCAACGATGGCGAGCGACTCGCCGACCGTGAGTGTTGCTTCGTGAGCGAGCCGCGAGCGCAGGTTCTCGCCCTCGACGTACTCCATGGTGAGGTACGAGATGTCGCCATCGGTGCCCTGGTCGTACACGCGCACCATGCCGGGATGAGTGAGCCGAGCCGCGGCCTTCGCCTCGCGTCGGAACCGCGAGGCAAACTCATGCTTCTCGGCCTCGGTGCCCAGGGATGAGTGCATCACCTTAACGGCCACCATGCGCTCTAGGCGCTTGTCGAACGCGAGGTACACGGTGGCCATGCCGCCGGCGGCGATGCGTTCGCGCACCTCATAGCGGCCGTCGATCAGACGGCCAAGCAGGTGATCGGTGAGCGTCTCGGACACTGTCACATCATAGGTTGACAGCACGCGGGGGGTGGGGAGGCTTGCTGGCATCGTGACCTAGTCGAAACGCTCCATGAGCGACAGCACGGAGGCCACGTAGTCCTTGGTGTCGGAGTTCATTCCACGCTCCCTGACAGATCGTTCCCCCTGGTAATACGAGGCAATGGCCACCTCAAGTGAATTGCGGGACGTGAGGTGGCGCAGAATCGCGACACCCGCTGTGACGTTGTCTTGTGCCACGAGCAGGTTCAGATCCCGTCCCACCATTCCGGATGCCCATACTCCAGACGAGGGAATCACCTGCATGGTTCCCACCGCGTTTGCCGGCGACACTGCACGCTGATTGAAGCCTGACTCCTGATAGGCGATCGCCTGAGCGAGCGCCGTGGAGACCCCCATCGAGCTCGCGGTGTCGATCACCATCTGCTGCATGGCAGTGCGACTGGGGACGTCAGTCGCGTTGAGAGTGGCCTTGTTGACGTTGGCAGCGGCGACCACGTCCGCCGGATAGGTGCGGCCCAGGAACGTGTCGCCCACGAGGCCCGCGGGGTTGGCGCCAGGGATCGTGAGCACCTGCCCGACGCGGATCAGCGACGGGTTGCCGAGCGCATTCGCCGACGTGATGGCGGCGGTGGTGACCCCGTAGCGCGCGGCGATGCCGCCCACAGTGTCTCCGGCCTGCACCGTGTAGGTGAGCGTCTCCGGGGCGATCGTGGTGGAGGTGGGAGCGGGCGGGGCCGCCGACCCGGCGGGTACCACGAGCACCTGGCCCGCGCGAATCAGCGACGGGTTGGCGATGTTATTGGCAGCGCTGAGGGCCGAGACGGTGGTGTGGAAGCGCGAGGCAATCCGCGTGAGGGTGTCGCCTGGCGCGACGGTGTATGACGCGGTCGTCGCTTCGCTGGCGATAGGTGCAGGCGTGGAGGCCGCGAGGGTCGACACCGTTGCGCCCGGAATGGTGAGGACCTGCCCGATGCGGATAAGGGCTGGGTTTGAGATCTGGTTCGCCTGCTCGATGGCCTTCACTGTGGTGCCATAGGTGGCGGCGAGGTTCCACAGGTTGTCGCCAGCTGCGACGGTGTGCGATGCCGTCGATGACGTGGGCGCGGTGGGCGCGGCTGTTCCCGGCATCGTGAGGTGCTGCCCCACGTAGATACGGGCGCTTGAGTCAAGTTCGTTGGCCGTGACAATCGCTGACACTGTGGTGCCGTGCTGCGCGGCGATGCGGGACACAGTGTCGCCGGGTTTGACCTCATAGTCGTCCGCGAGTGCGGGCGAGGCGACGAGCGCGATTGCGGCGGTCGCTGTGAGGGAGGCCGTGGCCGCGCGGATAGCGGCGAGGCGAAGGGCCGTGGTCGACGTGTCCATGAGGTCCCCTAGGCGATGGTGCCACCGTGATGCCAGTGGCGCATGTGGCTGATGTGACAATTGTGACTGTAAGCCAGCAATCGTGAACGCACAAGCCGGCAGGGGCGGCTCGCTACTCTTGAGTCGTGAGTGATTGGATGACCGTTCCCGAATGCGCCGAGATGCTTGGCGTGCCGCTGTCTCGCGTGCGCGAACTGCTGCGCGAACGCCACCTCATCTCCGTGCGCAGGGGCGAGAACAACGCGGTGTACCTTCCTGCCGGCCAGATCGTGGAGGGCGAGAATGGGCCTGAGGTGCTCGCTACCGTGCGCGGCACCATCATCCTGCTGGGCGATGCGGGGCTGTCCGATGCCGCTGCGGTCGAGTGGCTACTCGAGGAGCACGACGAACTGGGGGAGAGCCCGCTTGAGGCCCTTCGCTCCGGCAAGCGTGCTCACGTTCGCCGTCTCGCGCAGTCCGTCCTCTAGCGATCAGCTTCGGTGGTGGCCAGCCATCACAGCCGGCCCGATGCTATGCCTCGCGCTGCACGAGCCGTGACACGAGGCCCATGAGTTCGTCAGCTCCGTTCGAGCTCATCGACACACGCGAGAGAGCCGCCTCGGCATCGTCTCGGTAGGCCGCGATGCGGCGTTCGGCGGCCTCGACGGCCCCCGACGCTCTGACAGCGTCAGTCGCCCTGGCCAGCTGCTCGTCCGTAGCATCGGGCTCTCCGCACACGGCCAGGATGGCGTCTCGCTGCTCCACTGACGCGAGGCGCAGCGCGTCCGAAAGCACGAGGGTGGCCTTGCCTTCGCGGAGGTCGTCGCCGGCTGGCTTGCCGGTGACTGTCGGATCGCCCACGACGCCCAAGAGGTCGTCACGCAATTGGAACGCCAGGCCAAGCGGAACGCCTGCGGCGGCCCACGCATCGACCTCCGCGCGCGGCAGGCCGGCGAGCGCGGCGCCGAGCGCGAGCGGCGCTTCAGTCGTGTAGGAGGCGGTCTTGGACCGCATCACCGACTCGATGTCGCCGGCAAGGTCGCCGATGCGGTCCACCGGGTACTCGGCAAGCTTGACGTCGAGGTACTGACCCGCCGTGCACAGGCTGGCCATCGTCCTGAAGCGGCGGCCCACCTCGGCTCCGACTGCGTCGGGGATTGCGGCGACTGCATCGGCGATCTCTCCGAGTGCCGCCATGAGCGCCAGATCGCCTGCGAGGATCGCACCGTTGATCCCAAAGCGCTCGGCGTCGCCGGCGAGCGACTGTTGGCGGTGCAGTGACTCGATGGCACGGTGCGTGGCTGGGAGCCCGCGGCGCGTGTCGGAGCGGTCCAGTACGTCGTCGTGAATGAGGGCCGCAGTCTGAAACAGCTCGAGCGCCGACGCCGCCGCGATCGCCGCATCGATGCGGGCACCGCCCGCGGCGCGGTGTGCAGCCACCAGTAAGGTGGCGCGCATGCGCTTGCCCCTCGCGCCGAGCGTGCTGAGCGGGCCGAGGAGATCCTCCGCGGCTGCTCCGATGGGCGCGAGGTCGGTCGCGGCCTGCTCCATTGCGCGCTGCACGCGCGCGTCCACCTGGGGTCGCACGGTGTCGGTCATGGGTTCAGCCTACGGCCGGCACGCGGACGCGCCGTCGTCCCCACGACGCCGGGGGTCGCATCCTCCCCAAGTGCCAAAGCCTACGGTGGCGGGGGAGGCATGGCGGCGCGAGGTTGAGTCCATGACACTCTCCCTAGAGACGCCGGGCGATCTGCTCGCGGCCATTCCCGCCCTGCTCGGTCGCGGACCGGAAGACAGCCTCGTGATGGTGGGTATCGGCCGCCGAGGCGAGATCTCTCCGGTCGTGAGAGCGGACTTAGCGGTGTGCGATCTTCAGGAGGGGCGCGAGGCGCTGGCGCTGCAGATCGCCGGGCTGATGGCGAGAGTAGGTGCAGTCTCCGTGCTCGTCGCCGCGTTCTCAGATGAGGCCGTCATGGCATCGCGCGCGGTGACGCAGACGCGTCAGGCGTTGGAGGCGAGATGCGAGGTCGCCGATGTCTGGGTGGTCGCGGGCGGGAGGTATTGGTCACCAGAGTGTGCCGACACTGCATGTTGCCCCCAGGGAGGCAGGCCGCTTCCGCCGGCGCCGCGTGGCGACGCGCGACGCTACGCCCGAGCGCCTCACGCTGGCGCGCCCTCGGCACCGGCGTCGCGCCGCAAGGCTGCGCGCGCCGCAAGCCACCGTGCGCTGGCCTCGGCCGCACGGGGCGATGTGGCCGTGTGGCGCCTCACCATGCTGACGCAGTGGCGCGAGGCCGTCGCTGGGGCGCAGCGAGGGGTGACGCCCCCCGACGCGGTCAGCGGTCGCCTGATAGCGGCCCTGTGCGATGTGGCGATGCGGGACGCGGTGGTGGTGGACCTGGTTCCGGGCGAGCAAGCCGTCGCCGAGGCGCTCTGCAGCGGCGAGGAAACTGACGGGGTTCGTGACGCGTTGTCTCGCATGATCGGTACCGAGCACCCAGAGGCGCCGCCCGTAGCAAGGCTCGCGGCGGTGGTGGGCCTCGCTGAGCACATGGCGTGGCTCGTGCCGGCCGACTCCGCTCCGTCCCACACGCTCGCTGGCCTGTGCCGCTGGTGGCAGGGCGACGACGACGGCGCGGCGTGGGCCATCGGTAACGCCCTGCAGCGCGAACCCGGATATCGCCTCGCGGAGCTGCTCGCCTGCGCACTCGAGATGGGCATGCAGGCCGGGTGGCGGCGCGCCTCATAACGACACAAAGACGCCCATTCTGGCCGAAACGGGCATGTGTGAGGGATTGTCGGGGTTGACAGGGGCGTTACACTTTAATGGATTTGCGGGCGGCACAGGGCCTCCGCAGGCCCCGTAGATCAAGCGTGAGAGGACATCCGTGTCACCAGAGCGCACCGCCTCTCCCACCACCGCCCGCCGCACCACAGCCTCGTCCACGAAGGAGACTGCTACGTCCGCCACCGCCGCCCCCAAGGGCACCGCCACGTCCCGCGCCACGAAGGCGAGCACCGCCAAGGCATCGACCGCGCGCGCAAAGAAGGCCGCCGACGCCAAGGAGACCGCCACCACGGATGCAGCGGAGGAGGTCGAGGACGTCGAGCTTGCCGACGCTCCCGAGCTCGCGGAGGGTGCCGATGAAGGTTCCGACGCCGAGGAGGGCGATAGCGCTGGCTTTGTGATCTCGGGCGAGGACGACGACGCGCCCGCCCAGCAGGTCGTGACGGCCGGCGCCACCGCCGACCCCGTCAAGGATTACCTCAAGCAGATCGGTAAGGTCGCGCTGCTGAACGCCGAGCAGGAGGTCGACCTCGCCAAGCGCATCGAGGCCGGACTGTTTGCCGAGGAGAAGCTGGCCGCTCCCGAGAAGATGGCGCCAAAGCTGCGTCGCGAGCTCGAGTGGATCGCCAACGACGGTCGCCACGCTAAGAACCACCTTCTCGAGGCCAACCTGCGCCTCGTGGTGTCGCTCGCCAAGCGCTACACGGGTCGAGGCATGCTGTTCCTGGACCTCATCCAGGAGGGAAACCTCGGTCTGATTCGCGCTGTCGAGAAGTTCGACTACACCAAGGGCTACAAGTTCTCCACCTACGCCACCTGGTGGATCCGTCAGGCCATCACGCGCGCCATGGCCGACCAGGCCCGCACCATCCGCATCCCCGTGCACATGGTCGAGGTCATCAACAAGCTTGCCCGGGTCCAGCGCCAGATGCTGCAGGACCTGGGCCGCGAGCCCACGCCAGAGGAGCTCGCCCGCGAGCTTGACATGACCCCCGAGAAGGTGGTCGAGGTTCAGAAGTACGGTCGCGAGCCGATCTCGCTGCACACGCCCCTGGGCGAGGACGGCGATTCCGAGTTCGGTGACCTGATCGAGGACTCCGAGGCAGTGGTGCCCGCCGACGCGGTGGGCTTCACGCTGCTCCAGGAGGAGCTCAGCAAGGTCATGGACACGCTCAGCGAGCGCGAGGCCGGCGTGGTCGGCATGCGCTTTGGTCTGACAGACGGTCAGCCGAAGACCCTGGACGAGATTGGTCGAGTCTTCGGCGTGACGCGCGAGCGCATCCGCCAGATCGAGTCCAAGACGATGTCGAAGCTGCGTCACCCCAGCCGCTCCCAGGTGCTGCGCGACTACCTCGACTGATGTACTACCTGCTGCGGTACCACTACGTCGACGACATGGCGACGCTGCGCGAGCCTCATCGCGCGGCGCACCTGTCGCGGCTGTGGCAGGAGGCCGATGCGGGTCGTGTGACCCTCGCTGGCGTAGCGGGCGAGGCAGGTCGCGAGGCAGTCATCATGTGGGACGTCGAGGATCCTGCCGTCGTGTCCGCGTTCGCAGAGGCGGACCCCTACATGATGGCGGGGCTCATCACGTCGTACGACGTGATGCCATGGCGCACCGTCGTGGGCGAGAACGCACAGTTTCCTGTGCGGCCGTAGCGCGGGAGCGACGGCGTCTGGTCACATCCTGCGCCTCTTCTGAGGATTGCTTTCTTCACTCCGGTTGGCTCACGCCGATAGGACGGCGAACCCGCCGAAGGAGGCACCTATGCACGTCGCAGGTAAGGCGTCGGACGAATACCCCGTCTCGGCACGCGACCTCAACCAGTCATTCATTGGAATGACGATCGGCTTCAACACGCCGAGTGGCACCGTCTATGGGCGCCTCGGTGCCACAAAGGTCAACGACGAAGAGATCCACGTGTGGCTCGAGGGCGTCAGCGACCCAGAGGCGTCGCACTACGTGTTCACGCCCACCACGCGACTGTTCTTCGCCCGCACCACTGGCGACTGGCAGCTACGCGAGACGGTGCAGCAGGTGCTCGACGTGCTGAGGACCCGCGGCTAGCGACTCATCGCCCGCCACCGCGTCACTCGTGATCGGGCGCGACCGGCACCGACGGCGTATCGCCGGGACCGGCGATCGCATCGTCGGCATCGACGCGCGCAGTCTGGCCGGCGATGATGCCGGCAAACACCATTGCCGCGCCCGCAATCTGCACGAGCGCAAGGGTCTCGCCGAGCCATGCCCAGGCCACGAGGAACGCGAAGAGCACCTCCGATGTGGCGATGAGGCCCGCGGTGGTGGCCGAGACGTGTCGCATCGCGGCGAAGATGAGCATGAAGGGCGCGAAGCCGCCGAGCGACGCGATCCACGCGAGCAGCACCCACATCGGCCAGTGCAGTGATGACAGAGCGCCGCTGAGCGAGATCGACGACGCGATCTGCCCCGGGTCCAGGTGCCACCACCCGGAGAAGAGGCTCCAGAACGCCGAGGCGAAGAGGCCCGCCCAAAATGACACGGCCATCGGGTGATGTGCGGCGACTACCCGCTCGCCGCCAACGAAGTACCACGCAAAGGCGAACGCCGACGCGAAACCGGCAAGCACGCCGAGCGCGCTGAGATGCGAGTTCCACACCTGAGCCACCACGGCCAGGCCAGCCACCACCAGCAGGATGGCCCACCAGACGCGGGGATGCACGCGCTCCTTGAACACGAAGCGGGCAGTGAGCGCGACCAGAATCACCGCCAGGTACTCAAACAGGAGCGCAATGCCAACTGGGAGCTCGCGGATCGCCACGGCGTAGAGGAACTGCACCATCGCGAGTCCTGCGATGCCGATGAGCGCGTAGGCGCCCAGCTGGCGCCACGTGACCCTGAAGGACGAGCGGCTCACGATCACCAGCACGGCGCCGGCGATGATCCATGTGGTGGTGGTGCGCATCCACGTGAGCTGCGGCGCCGTAATGCCAGCCTGCATCACCACCTTCGACATGGACCCGTTCACGCCAAAGAGCGCCGCAGCGGCGAGCGCGTACACCATGCCGCGCGCGGGGCGGCGGGTCACTGTGGTCATGGGCGTCAGCGTAGGTCTCCCAGGGCACATGCGGTGACGGCGCGCCACGATCTGTGCAGGGGCGGATACGATCGGTGTGGCACGACAACCCAAGGAGATGCTGTGGACGCCCTGCACTTGACGCTCGTCATCATTCACTCGCTCGGAGCCATCGCGATCCTGGTGGGTGCGATCGGGGTCCTCGCGGGCGGGGCGAGCGGGTTTCAGTACACGTTGCTGTGGAGCGCGCGTCTGCAGGTCCTTACGGGCCTCGGGCTCGCGGCGTTGGCCTTTGTGGACGACGAAGCAAACGTGCTCAAGCTCGTGGTCAAGCTGCTGATCGCGCTCGTGGTCGCGGGCCTCAGCGAGATGAGCGTCCGACGCGACAACAAGAAGCCGCTCATGGCGGGCGTCACGGCGCTGACGATCGCGAACATCGCGGTCGCCGTTGCCTGGCACTAACGTGGCCGACTTTGTGACGCGCCCGGCGACCCCGGACGACGCCGCAGAGATCGTGTACTTGGGCGCTCTCATGTATAAGAGCGTGGGGGCGAAGCCCACACCAACGTGGGCATTGGAGTCAACGCGCCTCGTCAAGGAACGCCTCGGACGCGACTTGTTTGGCGTGGTGATCGATGCCGACGAGGGCGGCCTCGCCGCCTGCGGGCTCATCAACGTGACACCGCGACTGCCGCGTCCCGGCCGTCATGCTCGCGAGGCGGCATACGTGCAGTGGGTGTCCACCGCGCCGCAACATCACCGCAAGGGCTATGCACGCGCCGTGATGGAGGGACTTCTGGAGTGGACGGATGCGCGCGGCATCGAGGTGATCGAGCTTCACGCGACGCCAGCGGGCCACGACCTGTACCGGGAGCTTGGCTTCTTTGAGAAGACTGACAACGTGTCGATGATGGCGCTGCGCGGAGAGGCGGCGCAGGACGCGCCCGGCCGGGCATGACGATCCGGCCGGCCATCGCGTCGGACGTTGAGGAGACGCTGCGCTTCGCCGCAGCGATGTACGCCAGCGTGGGCCTTGAGGCGGATGACGCATGGCGCGCCCTCGCGAGGCGCGACGTGGCCGCCAGGCTAGGACGCACGATGTTCGGGTGGGTGGCCGAGGCCGGCGCCCCGGGCACCCTCAGCGCGTGCGGCTACGTCACTGTCGACGACAGGCTGCCGATCCCCGGTCAGCTCTCCACACGGCACGGCTACGTGCAGTGGGTGGTGACGGATCCCGACGCGCGCGGCACAGGCCTGGGGAAGGCGATCATGCTCCAGATCGAGCAGTGGGCGAGCGGTGAAGGCCTCGAGGCGCTGCACCTTCACTCCTCACCAGCGGCGAGGAGCTTCTACCTCGCCCTCGGCTACGAGCTGTCTCACCCCGTCGACTTTCCGAGTGATCTGCGCGGAGCGCCGATGCGCCTGAGGCTGGCCGGGCGGGATCGGCGCGGCACCTGAGGGGGTCCCCGCGCGCTTACGTGGTCACGTCAGTGCGCGCGCCTAGAATCACCGGGTGAGTTCCGACTATTCAGCACGCCATCTCTCCGTCCTCGAGGGTCTCGAGGCGGTGCGCAAGCGCCCAGGTATGTACATCGGCACCACGGACTCCCGTGGCCTCATGCACTGCCTCTGGGAGATCATCGACAACTCAGTGGACGAGGCGTTGGGTGGTTTCGGCGACCGCATCGAGGTGATTCTGTATCCCGATGACTCGGTCGAGGTGCGCGACCGCGCGCGCGGCATCCCCGTGGACGTGGAACCCAAGACCGGCCTCACCGGCGTTGAGGTTGTCATGACCAAGCTTCACGCCGGCGGAAAGTTTGGCGGAGGCTCGTACGCCGCGTCGGGCGGCCTTCACGGAGTGGGCGCGTCGGTGGTGAACGCCCTCTCCGAACGCCTGGACGTGTGGGTCGACCGCGACGGCAAGACCCACCACATGGCGTTCCGCCGTGGCGAGCCTGGCCGTTGGGCCGATCCCGCGGCGGGAGCGACACCGGAGTCCGAGTTCACGCCGTTCGTTACGGGCTCACGGCTCGACGAGGTGGGAAAGGTGGCCAAGGGCGTCACGGGTACGCGCATCCGGTACTGGTCCGACCGCCAGATCTTCAACAAGCAGGCCTCTTTCTCGTACGAGGACCTGCTCACCAGGGCTCGCCAGACGGCGTTCCTCGTGCCCGGCCTCACGCTCGTGATTCGAGACGAGCGCAACCCCCTCGAGCCCAGTGAGGAGACGTTCCGCTTCGACGGTGGCAACAAGGACTTCGTGGAGTTCATCTCGCCGGACGCGGGTGTCACCGACACCTGGGAGCTGAAGGGCGAGGGCTCATACAAGGAGACTGTGCCGGTCCTCAAGCCGAATGGGCAGCTGATCTCCGAAGAGGTGGAGCGCGACTGCCAGGTGGACATCGCGTTGCGCTGGGGCGTGGGTTACGAGACCGAGGTGCGTAGCTTCGTCAACATCATTTCCACGCCCAAGGGTGGCACGCACCTCGCGGGCTTCGAGGCGGGGCTCACCAAGACCGTGCGCAAGGTCATCGAGACAAACGCCAGGCGTTTGAAGCTCACGGGCAAGGACGGCGCCGAGCGGATCGAGAAGGACGACATCATGGCTGGCCTCACAGCGGTGGTGACGGTTCGCCTTCCCGAGCCGCAGTTTGAGGGCCAGACCAAGGAGGTGCTGGGCACCACGCCCGTGCGAGCGATCGTGGCAAAGGTGGTGGAGAAGGAACTCACCGAGATCCTTACGTCCACAAAGCGCGACACCAAGGCGCAGGCCAGCATTGTGATGGAGAAGATCGTCGCGGAGATGCGGGCACGCGTTGCGGCGCGTAAGCAGAAGGAGATCTCGCGTCGCAAGAACGCGCTCGAGACCTCGTCGCTGCCCGCCAAGCTCGCCGACTGCCGCACCAACGACGTGGAGAAGTCGGAGCTGTTCATTGTCGAGGGCGACTCGGCGCTCGGCACAGCTAAGCTCGCGCGCCGCTCGGACTTCCAGGCGCTGCTGCCCATCCGCGGCAAGATCCTCAACGTGCAAAAGGCATCGGTCACCGACATGCTGCACAACGTCGAGTGCTCCAGCATCATTCAGGTGATTGGTGCTGGCTCCGGCCGCACGTTCGACCTCGAGCAGGCGCGCTACGGCAAGATCATCCTCATGACCGACGCCGATGTGGACGGCGCCCACATCCGCACGCTCCTGCTGACGCTGTTCTTCCGCTACATGCGTCCCATGGTGGACGCGGGTCGCGTCTACGCTGCGGTGCCACCGCTACATCGCATCGAGGTATCGGGCTCCGCGCGCCGCGAGAAGGAGTACATCTACACGTACTCCGAGAAGGAACTGCAGGAGACGCTGCGCGACCTCAAGCGCGCTGGTCGCAAGTACAAGGACGACATCCAGCGGTACAAGGGCCTGGGGGAGATGGATGCCGATCAGCTCGCCGAGACCACCATGGACCCGGAGCACCGCACCCTACGGCGCATCACGGCCGCGGACGCCGCGAAGGCCGAGGAAATCTTCGAGCTGCTGATGGGCAACGACGTGGGTCCGCGCCGAGACTTCATTGTGGCCGGTGCTGCTCACCTCGATCCCACGCGCATCGACGTCTGATGCGACGTACGGTGATCGGGTGAGCCTCGATCACTACTACCGTCAACTCGACCCGAGTCTTCCCGACCTCGGGTGGCTTCGACTCCTTCCCCGTCAGCCCGACGCCGTCTCGGCGCGCGCCATTGCGGCGGGGACCGACGTGGTGGCCTTGGGTGCTCTCGCCGGGGCGGCGCGTGCATTCTGGGCGACGGCCGGAGCCATTCCCATCGCCGCCTTCACGGGTGCCGCAAGCGTCGCTCTCGGCTGGAGCGAGGTGGGAGCTGTGCTGTGGGCAGGCGGGGCGGCGGCGTCGCTGGCCACGATCGAGGCGCGCAGGCGCGGTCGCCAATGGCAGGCGCTCGCCGAGGCACGCATCGCGGATCTGACACAGACCACACGATGATCGAGGCGCGCCGGGCCGGAGGTCGCACGGCCCGACCCGGGCGTGCGGAACAATAGTCGCGTGACCGAGCAGCCCGGCCCCCAGGAATCCCCGATCGACGCCGACGAACTCGGCCGGAGGTCCAACGCGATCCTCCGCGTGGGCCTCATGATGCTCGGCTCAGGCACCGCCAGCTACCGCGTCAAGCAGGGCATGCGCGTGGTGGGCAAGACCATGGGCGTGGAGTCGCACGCGAGCCAGGTGACGCTCACGGAGATCGTCACCACCTCGCGAGCAGGCAACCTGTTCCGTACCGAGATCGCCGAGCTGGGTCACGCGGGCGTCAACGCCGATCGCATCGCGTTGCTCGACAGGTTCCGGCGCACGGTGCCCGAGAGAATGACGCCCACGGAGGTGCACCGCGCGCTCGACGAGATCGAGACCCGCAGCGCCCTCTACCCGGTGTGGGCAAACGCCACCTTCGCTGGCGCTGCCTGCGCCGCGTTCTCGGTGCTGAACCGCGCGCGCCTGCTCGAGGTGATTGTGGTGTTCGTGGCCGCGTTTCTTGGCCAGCTCACTCGGCGCGCGCTCGCCAAGCGCCACTTCAACGCCTTTGGCAACGTGATGGCCGCAGCGACGGTGGCGACGAGCGTGTACATCGGCGTGCTTGCCGTCATCAGCCACATAGGTCCGGGACTCGAGACGCACGCGTCTGGCTACATCTCATCGGTGTTGTTCCTGCTCCCCGGATTTGCGCTCATCACGGGGGCGCTGGACCTCGCGAAGTCCGACTACTCGGCCGGCATCGTGCGCGTGGTCTACGGAACGTGGCTCACGATCGCAGCGGCCGCCGTGGTGTGGGCCATGTCCCTCGTGAGCCCACTCGACACGTCGCCGCGCGATCCCATTGACGTGGGCTTCTGGCTGGACCTTGCCATCAAGGCGGGGGCGAGCTTTGTGGGCGTGCTGGGGTTTGCGCTCATGTTCAACTCACCCATGCGCATGGCGCTGGTGGCCGCGTCGATCGGCCTGGTGAACGTGCCGCGCATCTACCTGATCGAGCACGAGATGGCGGTGCAGACCGCCACGTTCCTTGCGTGCCTGGTGCTTGGCCTGCTGGCAGCCTTCGGCGCGCGCGGTGGTCGCTTTCCCGTGATTACGCTGCAGGTGCCGGCCTCGTTGGTGCAGATTCCAGGCGTGCTCGCTCATGAGGCGGTCGTGAGTCTCAACGAGTCCCGATACGTCGACGCCACGGCCGGCATCCTGCAGGTGCTACTCGTGGTGCTCGCGATCCTCATCGGTCTTGTAGTGGCCAAGTTCGTCACCGACAAGCATTGGGCCTTCGACCACTAGCCCGCCGGGCGCCGCGCGCCCAGTGTGGCGCGGTGCTCCCAGCTAGCCGATGCCGCCGACCGGTGTGGGCAGCGTGACGCCCGATCCATCGCGGCGGCCAAACTCGGCGGGGAGTTCGATCGGCTGACCAGATGCGGCAGCGGCGCGAGCTGGCGAGGGCCCCACCCACGCCGCGAGCAGCGCGTCTTCACCCTTCAGGAACCTGTGTGCGCGCACGCCACCCGTGGCGCGGCCCTTGCCCGGGTACTCGGCCAGGGGAGTGACCTTGGCGGCGCCCGGCTGCGTCCCGGGCAGGCCATCGGTGGAGCCGGAGACGGTGACCACGAGGGCGTCGTCCTCCGGCAGCACCACGGAGAAGGCGAGTACGGAGGCGCCGGCGCCCAGGTTGATGCCAGCCATGCCGCCTGCCGGGCGACCCTGAGGCCGCACTGAGCCGGCAGGGAAGTGGAGAAGCTGCGCATCGGAGGCGAGGAACACGAGCTCGGCGTGATCGGGCGCGGGGGCTCCGCCCACCACGGCGTCGCCGTCCTTGAGGCCGATCACCTCCCACGAGTCGCGCGCGGGTGCTGGCTCCACGGCCACTCGCTTGACCACTCCCTGCGCGGTGCCGATGCCCAGCGGAGCCTCGGAGTCGAGCGGCACGAGAGCCACAGGCTCCTCGCCGCGCTCGAGCGTCACAAGCTCGCGCAGCGGTACGCCGCCCGCAAGGGACGGCGGATCGTCGGTGGCCGGAATGGCAGGCACCTCGAGCATCGACAGGCGTACCACTCGGCCGGCGGAGGTCAGCACTCCTACATCCGCTCGCGCCGACGCGGCCACGACCGACACGATCGCGTCGTGGGGCGCGCGCCGGCCCTCGCGAGCCACCGGGTGGTCGTCGGCAGTGCGCGCCACGAGTCCCGTGGTCGACAGCAGAGCCGAGCAGGGAGTGTCGGCGATCTCGAGGCTCGCGGGGGCAGCCTTCGCGCCGCGCAACGGGGCCGCTGCCGACGCGCCGGCAGCACCTGCGGCGGCGAGGGACGGCGGAACGATCGAGCCGGCGTCGGCCAGCAGGATCGTGCGGCGAGGTGTGCCGTAGTCCTGGGCCGCCGCGTCCATCTCCCGGCCTACCACCGCGCGCAGCGCCACGTCGGATCCCAGGATGTCCTGCAGCTCCGCGATCTCCGCCATGAGCTGGGCCTTCTCGTTCTCCAGCTCGATGCGAGAGAACTTGGTGAGGCGTCGCAGGCGGAGCTCGAGAATGTACTCCGACTGGATCTCCGACAGGTCGAACGCGACCATGAGGCGCTCTCGCGCCGTCGCCGCGTCGTCGGACGTGCGAATGATCTGGATGACCTCGTCGATATCGAGGATCGCGATGAGCAGGCCGTCCACGAGGTGGAGCCGGTCTTGGCGCGCCTTGAGTCGGTAGGCGGAGCGCCTGCGCACCACGTCGATGCGATGGTCCACCCACACCTGCAACAGCTCGCGCAGGCCGAGCGTGCGCGGCTGGCCGCCCACGAGGGCCACGTTGTTGATGGCGAAGTTCTCCTCGAGCGGCGTGAGCTTGTAGAGCTGCTCGAGCACGGCCTCGGGAGAGAAGCCCGTGCGGACCTCGATCACGAGGCGCAGGCCGTGATGACGGTCAGTGAGGTCGGTGACGGCCGAGATCCCCTGGATCTTCTTGGAGGAGACGCCGTCCTTGATCTTCTCGATGACCTTCTCGGGGCCGACGCCGTAGGGGAGCTCCGTGACGACGATGCCCTTGCGCTTGGCCGTCACATTCTCGATGCGGGCCGTGGCCCGCGTGGTGAACTTGCCGCGGCCTGTCTCGTATGCCTCGCGGATGCCCTCGAGGCCCACGATCTTGCCCCCGCCGGGCAGGTCCGGCCCCGGCACGAACTTCATGAGCTCGTCGAGTGTGGCCTTGGGGTTGCCCAGCAGGTGGCGCGCGGCGGAGATGACCTCAATGAGGTTGTGCGGCGCCATGTTCGTTGCCATGCCCACAGCGATGCCTGATGCGCCATTGACGAGCAGGTTGGGTAGGGCGCTCGGCAGCACCGAGGGCTGCTGGAGCTTGTTGTCGTAGTTGGGGACAAAGTCGACCACGTTCTCGTCCAGGTCGGCGACCATTGCCATCGCCGCCTGCGCCATGCGCGCCTCGGTGTATCGCGAGGCGGCGGGTCCATCGTCGAGTGAGCCAAAGTTGCCGTGACCGTCCACGAGCGGCAGACGCAGGGAGAACGACTGCGCCATGCGCACGAGCGCATCGTAGATCGCGCTGTCGCCGTGCGGGTGCAGCTTGCCCATGACCTCGCCCACCACGCGCGAGGACTTCACGTGCGCGCGCTCGGGACGCAGCCCCATGTCGCCCATCGTGTAGATGATGCGGCGCTGCACAGGCTTGAGGCCGTCGCGCGCGTCGGGCAGCGCACGCGAGTAGATCACCGAGTAGGCGTACTCCAGGAAGGAAGTCTCCATCTCGGCGCTCACGTCGATGTCGACGATCTGGGCGTCGGGCTCGGTCATGCACACTCCGTTGACGGGTAGAGAAGGGGGTCCGCCATATTGTCTCGCGACAGTCCGACGTGAGTCGCCACGCCACGCGAGCAGATGAGACAATAGCGGGCATGTCTTCCTCCCTCGCCCAGGCTGTCGCGGGCGCCGGCTATTACCCCGCGCTCGCCAATCACGTGCTGCGCAGCGCCATTGCCGATGAGAAGGTGCGCGCCCACTTTGTGCACGCAGAGACGACGTTTGACTCGGCCGAAGTGCGCCGCCACATGTCCGTGCTGGTGTTGACCGACTCCCGCCTGCTGCGCGTGCACATCGACGACGGTGCGGGACCGGAGAGCGGGGGAGAGCCCGCAGCCTCTGCCACCGTCGAGTCGGCTCCGCTGCGCTCGGTCACCTCCGTGGCGCTGACGCATGTGGTGCACCATCCCGAGCAGTTCAGGGAGGGCGATGCACCCCACGAGCTGGTACTTGCCGTCGGCTGGGGCGTTCACTCTCGCATCGACCTTGAGCCCGCGACGTGCGGCGACGAGTCGTGCGAGGCCGACCACGGATATACGGGCGATCTCACGGGCGACGACACCCTTGCGCGCGCCAGCATCATCGCGGACGGCATGGATGCCGTCAGGGCGCTGGAGGACTTTGCTCGCGCCCTCAACCGCGCGGTGGGTCGCTAGGGGTGCGTTCGCTCGACCGGCTTGCAGCGCTCGGCCTTGAGGCACCCGACTACGGGGGCCGCGAATTGGGCGCCGTCATGCCAGCGGCGTTGTCTGCTGTCGGCGCGAGCGCCGCTGTCGCCAGCCGGGACGCCGCCGCAGATCAGGCGAGGCTCGGTGTCCCCGACGCCGCCCACGTCATCGTTGTCATGCTCGACGGACTAGGCCATCACCAGCTCGACGCGCGTCGCGGACATGCGCCGTTCCTGCGTTCCATCGAACAGGGCACGATCACGGCTGGCTTCCCCACGACGACGGCGACGTCGCTCGCGCTCTTTGGCACGGGCCAGCCCGCCGGGCGCACGGGCATGACGGGCTACACGGCGCGTAACCCGCGTACCGGTGCGCTCGCCAACCTGATCTCCTGGGACGGCGCGTATGAGCCCGAGGAGTGGCAGCGGGAGCCCTCGATGCTGGAGCAAGCCGACCTCAGAGGCGTCCGTGTCACCACGTTGGGTAAGCAGGCGTTTGCTGGCTCAGGTCTCACGCATGCCGCGCTTCGGGGAGGCAAGTTCGTGGGCGCCGAGCGCCTCGCGGAACGCATCGATGTGGCGCTGAGCGTCGCGCGGGAGCCTGGCGTCTCGTACTGCTACTGGGGTGAGATCGACTCCGCGGGTCACAAGCATGGATGGCAGTCTGACCAGTGGGTGGCGGCCCTGGAGGACGCCGACCGCGAGTTGCGCCGGATGGCGCGCAACCTCCCGAGGGGCGCCGTCATGGTGGTGACCGCCGATCACGGCATGATCGACATCCGGGGCGAGCGGCGGTGGAACGTGCCGGATGTGCCAGATCTCGCTCGCGGAGTGGAGCTCATCGCGGGTGAACCGCGCGCACTACACGTCTTTGTGGGACAAGCCGATCCGCACGACGTGGCGCAGCGATGGCGCGGCGTCCTCGCCGATGACGCCGCAGTCTTCACCCGCGAGGAGGCGATAGCGACAGGGCTCCTGGGCGCCGTGTCGGAGCATGTCCAGGAGCGCCTTGGTGACGTGATCGTGGCGATGGCGGGTAAGGCCACCGTCGTTGACTCGCGCACGCAGAGTCCCCAGTCGATGGGGCTGATCGGGGTGCACGGGTCTCTCACGCCCGAGGAGCTCTATGTTCCGCTCCTGGTGGGCGACGGCTCCTAGCCGAGCGGGTGGCCGGGCGCGACGCTAGTCGTTCTTGGCGCCAAAGACGATCTCGTCCCAACTGGGGACGGAGGCGCGACCCTTGCGAGCCTTGGACGGCGACGCGTCGCGCGAGCCCTGGGTCGGCGGGGTCGGCGTCTGGGCCCTCGGCTGGGGTGCGGCAGGCGTGGAAGGGGACTTGGCGGGGGGCTGTGAGGCCCGACGCGCGGCGGGGCCGAAGCCCTCGAAGCGCTCGTCCTCGTCGTCAACATCGTCGTCGTCCATGTCGATGGACTCGCGCGTGCCGCGCTTTGCGGCGAGGCCGTCGAGCAACTCCTCGGTGGGGTCGACAGCGGGTCCAGGGACCTCGGGCTGGTCGTCGCCATCGCTGGCAGTGGCGCGCGCGGGTGCGACGGGAGCCGGACGGTGGGCCTCAAGCGGCTCGACGTCGGCTCGCACGGCGCTCAGATGACGACGCGGGATCGGGGCCTCAAGAAGCTCCGTCTCTGTCAGCCAACCGGACTCCTCGTCCTCGGCCGTGAGGGTGCGTGAGGAGTGGTCAAAGGTCCACAGGGCACGAATGGTGCGGCCAGCCACCGTGTAGTCGGCGGCGACCTTCCATGGCTCGTCCACCTCTCGCCACGCGTCCCACGTCACCTCGTCGGGGGTCACGCCGCGGCTCGCGAGGCGATCGCCCACGAGGTCGATCAGGCTGGGCGCCGTGCTGTCCGCTCCGATCCGCACCGACTGGGCAAGTTGCACGATGTAGGCCCGCTCGGCCAGCACCGGTGCCTCAAACTTGGCGAGCGCCTCGACAGGCTCGCCGGTGAGGTGGGCGAGCTCGGCGGCGTTGAGGCCGCCGCGAATGCGCTGCTGAATCTCGCGCGGCGTGAGGGACGTGGTGTGCGTCGGCTCAGCGGCCCGCGTCACGCGAGCGCTCCGCACCATCGTGCGCAGATCGTCGGAAATCTCGAGGCGCAACTCGCTTCCATCCTCCGCGACGAGCAGCAGGTGAGTGCCGTCCTCGGACAGTCCCTTGAGGTGCGCTGTGGTCATTGCTCCACTGTGCCACGGCGCACGCTCGCGGCGTGTGCGGCGCGCCCGTGGGGTGTGCCAGGCTTGCGCCATGAACGATCCCATGGAGCTCATGGACCTGGCCGCACGCGTCGCGCGGCGGGCGGGAGACCTGATCCGCACTGGACGCGCAGACGCGGAGGTAGCCCTCACCAAGACGTCCGACGTGGACATCGTGACCCAGATGGACCTGGCCTCCGAACGTCTCGTGCGCGAGTTGCTCGCTGAGGCGCGGCCCGAGGACGGATTCCTTGGCGAAGAGGGCGGGCACCAACCGGGAACGTCCGGCATCACGTGGGTCGTGGATCCCATCGACGGCACAGTGAACTACCTGTACGGGCTTCCCACGTACGCGGTGTCCATCGCGGCAGTGGGCGGCAGCGCGGACCCTGCCACGTGGGTGCCGATGGCGGCGGCCCTCTCCGACGCGCAGGGCACGCTGTGGACTGCGGCGGCCGGAGCCGGGGCATGGCGTGACGGTGTGCGTCTTGAGCGCACCTCCGCACCCGCGCTGGGGCAGACTCTGCTCGCGACCGGCTTCCAGTACATCGCCGAGCGAAGGATGCAGCAGGGCGAGGTGATGGCCAAGATGCTGGGTCGGGTGCGCGACATCCGTCGGCTCGGGGCCGCTGCCCCCGACATGTGTCTTGCTGCGGCGGGCCAGCTCGATGCGTACTTTGAGCGGGGTCTCAAGCCGTGGGACATGGCGGCCGCTTCACTCGTGGCCACCGAGGCGGGTCTGCGGGTGGGTCACTTGGGCGGCGGTCCCGCCACCGAGGATGCCCTCTTGGCCGCGATGCCGGGCGTGTGGGACGACCTTCGGGACGCTCTCGTGGAGTGCGGCGCCAACCAGCCCTGGCGCGCGTAGACGCCCTCAGTTCGCGCATTCTCGATTTGTGTTGCACAATGCGTGCGCCAAGCGGGAACAAAACGGGGACGCTCGGCATTAAAGACACACCATCGAGGTGAAGGAGAACAAACGGATGGCGACTGACTACGACGCCCCGCGCAAGACCGACGACGAGATTGCCGCCGACTCCATCGAGGAGTTGAAGGCCCGCCGCTCGGACAAGAGCTCGGGCGTGGTGGATGAGGACGAGGCCGAGGCCGCAGATAGCTTCGAGCTGCCGGGCGCCGACCTCTCCGGTGAGGAGCTGTCGGTTCGTGTGCTGCCCCCGCAGCAAGACGAGTTCACATGCATGTCGTGCTTCCTCGTCCACCACCGCAGCCAGCTGGCGACCTTCAAGGGCGACCAGCCGATTTGCTCGGAGTGCGCTGCCTAGGCGTACCTCCCATGCCCGCATGCCGCATAGGCTCGAACGCATGAACACTGTCGACGTGCTGATCAGCACCACCGACCCCTCCGTTCCAGTGCCCCACTACGCGCATCCGGGCGACGCTGGTGCGGACCTCACCACCCGTGAGGCCGTCACCATCGCCCCGGGCGAGAGGGTCACAGTGCGTACCGGCGTCAAGATCGCGCTGCCGGACGGCTATGTGGCGCTTGTCCACCCCCGCAGCGGGCTCGCAGCCAAACACGGCGTGACCATCGTCAACGCGCCGGGCACAGTGGATGCCGGCTACCGTGGCGAGATTTGCGTGACGCTACTGAACACCGACGCCTCAGCGCCGGTGTCGCTGGCCGTGGGCGACCGCATCGCCCAACTCGTCTTCCAGCGCTTCGAGCGCGCGACCTTCATTCCCGTTGACTCTCTGCCTGGTTCGCATCGCGGCGAGGGCGGCTTCGGATCCACAGGCGTGAGCGCGACGGCATGACTGCGACCTCAGAACGGCCGACGCCGACCACTGTCGGTCTCGCTCACGTGCGGCCTCGCGAGGTGGTCTCGGTCTGCGGTCGCATCCGTTACATCGAGGTGAGTCCACACGATGCGCCGGCGAGGCTCACTGTGCGCGTGGCGGACGCCGAGGGATCCATCGACTGCCTGTTTCTGGGCCGACGCATCATCGCAGGCCTCGAGCCCGGCGCGATGGTGCGCATCGAGGGCCGCGTGGCGGAGGGCGACGCGGTCCCCGTCATCTTTAATCCCCGGTACGAGCTGTGTCAGGCCTAGGCGACGAGCGCCCTGTGGGAGCGGCCGCCCAGCTCGCACGTGACGACTTTGATTGGGCCGAGGCGATCGGCGGATGGCGTGGGCTCGCCGAGTCAGTGGCGCCAGGCGCCGTGTTTGTGGCCGCATTCCTGATCTGGGGCGGCTATCGCACTCCCGTCATGGCGTCGGTGTCGGTGGTGGTGGTGCTGGTGGCGGTGCGCCTCATCCAGCGCACTCCGGTGACGCAAGCGTTTGGTGGCCTGTTTGGCGTGGGCCTCGGCGCGATCTGGGCCTGGAGGGCGGGCGACGCGAACGAGTACTTTGTGCCCGGATTCTGGTACACGGGTATCTACACGCTCGCGATGGTGGTGTCGATGGCCGCGCGATGGCCAGCCGTGGGCATCGTGGTAGGCCTGCTGAAGGGCTGGGGGAGCCGCTGGCGCGCCGACGCGAAGGCCGTGCGGCGTTTCCAGCTCGCCACCGGTTTCTACGCCACCACGCAGATCATGCGTCTCGCCATCCAGCTTCCGCTGTACTTTGCCGGCGCTACAGCGGCGCTCGGCGTGGCCCGGCTGGCGCTGGGGATTCCGCTGCTCGCGTTGTCGCTCTTTGTTATGTGGCAGATGGTGCGGAACGTAGAACTGCCTGAAGAGCCTGAGGGTCTGCCTCAGCGGACAGAATAAAGAGCAGCTCGTCGAGGGCCTCGAGCGTGTCCTCGGGGCTGGGCGCGATGGTCCTGTCGCCGCGCACAATGCAGCTCAGCACAGTGTCCGATGGCAGCGTGATCTCGCGAAGAGGAGCGCCCACGAGGGGAGAGTTGGTGGGCAGCGTGACCTCGATGATCGACGCCCCCGACTGGTGAAAGGTGAACACCTTCACCAGATCGCCCACCGCGACGGCCTCCTCGACCATGGCCGTCATGATGCGCGGAGTGGACACCGCGACGTCGACGCCCCACTGCGAGTCGTACATCCACTCGTTGCGCGGGTTGTTGACACGGGCCACCGTGCGGGGCACTCCAAACTCTGTCTTGGCGAGGAAGGAGATCACCAGGTTGGCCTTGTCGTCGCCAGTGGCGGCCACCACCACGTCCATGTTCTCCACGCCTGCCTCACGCAACGCCATGAGTTCGCAGGCATCGGCGAGCATCCACTCGGCCTCGGCGACCTGTGACACGCGCATTGCGGCGGGGGCGTTGTCGATCAGCAGCACCTCGTGCTGGTGCTCGATGAGGTCGCGCGCGATGGACCTACCCACCGAACCCGCGCCGGCAATCAGTACTCTCACGATGCCCCCTTGGGCGCGTGGCCAAAGATCTTGACGGCCGATCGCGCGGCGTCCTGCGTCAGCAGCACATGCGCCTCGTCGTCGGCTTGAAGAAGTGTCTCGGCGGTAGGAAGCACCGCCTCGCCAAAGCGCGAAATATACGCGATGCGGGTGCCTGACGCCGCCTCGAGCTCGGTGACAGGTCGCCCAATCCACCCGTCGTTGAACGGGACGCGGCGCATCACGATGCCGGCGTCGGGATCGGCGAACTCGGCATCGGAACCGCCTGGTAGCAGGCGCGTCACGATCTGCGCGGAGGTCCACGGCACCGGTGCGACGGTAGGGATGCCGAGGCGTCTATACACCTCGGCGCGGCCGAAGTCGGCGATGCGGGCGATCACGTTCTGCACCCCGTAGGTCTCGCGCACCACGCGCGCGGCGAGGATGTTGGAGTTGTCGCCGTCCGAGACCGCGGCGAACGCGTACGCCTCCTCGACGCCTGCAGAGACGAGCGTGTCGCGGTCGAAGCCGAGACCCGTGATCTTCTGCCCCTTGAAGTCGGAGGGGAGACGCCTAAAGGCGTCGGCTCTCGCGTCGATGACCGCCACGCTATGTCCGCGCGACTCAAACTCGCTCGCCAGCGTGGCGCCTGTACGGCCACAGCCCATGATCACCACGTGCACGCCACCACGCTATACCGCGCGGAGCCTAGGATGGTGCGTCGTGCAGCGGTTTTTGGAGCGAGCGAAGCGATTCCTGTTCGGCGCGCCCGTCGCGACGGACATGATGAAGCCCACGACTCTTCGGAGCCGCCTGGCGCTTCCCGTGTTTGGCGCGGGCATCGTCTCGGCCGTGGCATATGGCCCCGACGCGGTGGTCGACGCGCTGAGGTCAGGCGGCCAGCAGGGAGCGATCCCTTACATGGCGGGCGGCACGGTCTTCATCCTGGTGTTGCTCGCCATGGCGTATGCGTCGCAGGTGAGCGCGTTCCCCCACGAGCGCGGCGATTACGGAGTGGTCCGCGACCGCCTCGGCCAGCGATACGGCATGGTGACGGGCGCATCCCTGCTCATCGACTACCTCTTCACGGTCACGATCTCGGTCTCGGCGATTGCCGAGGTGGTGCTGTATCTGGTGCCCGAGTGGGACGGCTGGGAGCCAGCCATGGCGATCGGAGCGCTCGCCATCATGACGCTCATGCACCTGCGCGGCATCCGTGATCGCCGACGCGTGCTCGTGGCCGTGTTCCACGGCTTCTTGCTGGTGTTGCTGGTGCTCGCGATCGTGGGCATCGCGCGCCATACGACAGACGCCCTTGTTCCCGTGCAGGCGGAGACGCCGGACTCGTGGACGGTGCTGGCGGCGTACGCGGGTGCCGTCGCCTCCGGCGCGGTGATGGTCACGGGAATCGAGCACCTCGCGTCGTCAGGTCCCTCGCACGCGCAACCGAGGGGAAGGCGCGCGGCAAAGACCCTGATCGTCGGTGTGCTCGCGGCGGCGCTGGCGTTCTTCGCTGTGTCGTGGCTCGCCTGGACCTACCGCCTGAGCGGATGGTCGGAGGGCTCAATCCTGATGCAGGTGTCGAGTCGCGTCTTCCGCAACGATGTGGCGGTCTGGGTGGTGGGGGCCACCGCCGTGATGCTGCTGTACGCCGCTGCATCGAGCGTGTTCCGGCGTTTCTCGCGGCTCACGGGTCTGCTCGCGTCGGACGCATTCCTGCCGCGCCAGATGGCCATGCGCAACGACAGGCTTGTGCAGCGCGGGTCGATTCTGCTTGTTGCCGGCATCTCGGCGGCTATCGTGCTCATGTCACAGGCGAGCGTCGAGACCCTCGTTCACATGTACATCGTGGGCGTGTTCACGGCCATCGTTCTGAGCCAGCGCGCCATGATCGAGTGGACGGGAGCGAAGCTCGCACTCGCCACCGAACCCAAGGCCAGGTGGCAGTTCGCCGTGCGCCGCGTGCTGCACATGTTCGCGCTGGTGGTGGCGACTGGTGTTCTCGTGGTGACGGCGGTGTTCAACTTTCTGAACGGCGCATGGATTGCGATCGCCCTGATCGTGGTCGTGGTGCTGTTGATGGGTGCGATCCGCAAGCACTATGAGGCCGTGCGGCTGGACATCGCCCTGGACAAGGACACGATGGCGCCCACGCTGCCATCGGCCACGCACGGCATCGTGCTCGTGGCCCAGCTCAGCCGCCCCGCGCTTCACGCCCTCGCCTACGCCAAGGCGGCGCGCCACACCACCCTCAAGGCTGTGACCGTCCAGATGGACAAGGGCGCAAGCTTGGCACTGCAGAAGCGCTGGGCCTCCATGGACCTCGGCGCGCCGCTCGTGGTGCTCGACTCGCCATATCGCGACCTCGTGGCGCCCATGCTCGAGTACGTCAAGTCCATCCACCTGAGGTCACCGCGCGAGGCCGTGTACGTGTACGTCCCCGAGTACATCGTGGGCCGTTGGTGGGAGCAGTTGCTGCACAATCGCAACACCGCGCGGCTGCGCGCCCAGCTCATCAATGTGCCGCACGTGGTGGTCAGCGCGGTGCCGTGGATGCTCGAGTCCGCGCGCCGCGAGGGCCCCGTGGACGAGCTTGTGACAGATGCAACGGAGTTGCCATGACCACCATCACCGTGACAGTAGGCGCGCCGGCTCACGGCGGGCACTGCATCGCTCGCCACGAGGGACGCGCTGTGTTTGTACGCCACGCGCTGCCGGGCGAAGTGGTCGAGGCCGAGGTTGTCGACGCGAAGCCAGACGCCCGCTTCTGGAACGCCGACGCCGTGCGGGTGATAGAGGCCTCGCCAGACCGCGTCGTGCACCCGTGGCCCGAGGCCGCGCAGGGTGGCGTGGGCGGCGCGGAACTAGGCCACGTGGCGCTGCCTGCACAGCGCGCGTGGAAGGACGCAGTTCTGACGGACGCGTTCTCGCGGTTTGCCGGCATCGAGTACACGAACGGCGTGCTGGCGGTGCCTGGCGACGACGAGCGGGGCGGCCTGCGGTATCGGACGCGAGTTTCGGCCGTCGCGGGTGATGACGGTAGGCCCACGATGGCACTGCAGGGCGGGGGAGCGCGACGCACCCTGGACTCAATGCCGCTCGCCACGCCCGCTGCGGAGGCCTCGTTGCTCGCCACCGAGGCGGCGCCAGGCGACCGCATCGAGGTCATGGAGACATCCACCGGCTGGGTGCACGTGGTGCGTGGAACGCGAGGCGCGGGCAAGGCGCTCACGGAGCGGGTGGGCGACCTCACGTTTGCGCTGAGCGCGCACGACTTCTGGCAGGTGCACGACGGCGCCCCGGCGGTCCTCACGCGCGAGGTGCTCTCTCGCATCGGCGAGGGTGACCGCGTCATGGATCTGTACGCAGGCGCAGGGCTGTTCTCTGCCGCGATCGCCGCGACTGGTCGCACGGTGACAGGCGTGGAGTCGGCGCACGGCTCCGCAAAGTCGGCCCTCGAGCGCAACCTGGAGAGGTTCTCCGGATCGCGCGCCATCATGGGCGACGCCCGCCGCACTCTTGAGCGCCTTGCGCGCGACGGCGAGACGTATGAGGGCGGCACCATCGTGCTCGACCCGCCGCGCGCAGGTGCGAAGGCGGCGACGGTGGACGCAATGGTTGCCCTCGCGCCTGAACGCGTCGTCTACGTGGCCTGCGATCCAGTCGCTCTCGCCCGCGACGCGGCGCTGCTGACCGAGCGCGGCTATGCGTTCGACGATGCACAGGCATGGGATCTGTTCCCCATGACCCACCACGTCGAGACTGTCGCATCTTTCACGCGGCAGTAGGGCTCGCCTCACCCTAAGGTCCCAGGGACGTCGGTAGGATGAAGGCTCACGAGTCGAGGAGTGCAATGAGCATCAACAGTCTGGGTTCCCAGTCCACTTTGACGGTCGGGGACGAGTCCTACGAGATCTACCGACTCGACGCGGTGCCCGGGCTGGAGAAGCTCCCGTATTCGCTCAAGATTCTGGCTGAGGCGTTGCTGCGCACCGAGGATGGCGCGAACATCACCGCCGAGCACGTCAAGGCGCTCGCCGCGTGGGATCCGCAGGCCGAGCCGGACACCGAGATTCAGTTCACGCCCGCCCGCGTGGTGATGCAGGACTTCACAGGCGTTCCGTGCGTGGTGGATCTTGCGACGATGCGCGAGGCAGTGGCGGACCTCGGCGGCGACCCGAGCGTCATCAACCCGCTCGCGCCCGCCGAGATGGTGATCGACCACTCCGTGGTGATCGACATTTTTGGACGCAAGGACGCTCTTGAGCTCAACACCCAGCTCGAGTACGAGCGCAACCGGGAGCGTTACCAGTTCCTGCGCTGGGGCCAGACCGCCTTCGACAACTTCAAAGTCGTTCCCCCGGGCACCGGCATCGTCCACCAGGTGAACCTCGAGTACCTGGCGCGGGGCGTGATGACCCGTGACGCGGGTGGTGCGACGCAGGCCTACCCCGACTCGTGCGTGGGCACGGACTCGCACACCACCATGATCAACGGCCTCGGCGTGCTCGGCTGGGGCGTGGGCGGCATCGAGGCCGAGGCGGCCATGCTGGGCCAGCCAGTGTCGATGCTGATCCCCAAGGTGGTGGGTTTCAAGCTCACCGGCTCGATCCCCGCCGGCGCCACCGCGACCGACGTGGTGCTCACCATCACCGAGATGCTCCGCAAGCACGGGGTCGTGGGCAAGTTCGTCGAGTTCTACGGCGAGGGCGTGGGAGCCGTGCCGCTCGCCAACCGCGCCACGATCGGCAATATGTCGCCCGAGTTTGGCTCCACCGCGGCGATCTTCCCGATCGACGGCGTCACGATCGACTACCTGCGCCTGACTGGACGCACCCCTCAGCAGGTGGCGCTCGTCGAGGCCTACACCAAGGCGCAGGGCCTGTGGCACGACCCGTCGTCCGCCGACTACATCGAGCCTGTGTTCTCCGAGTACCTCGAGCTGGACCTCAGCACCGTGGTGCCCTCGATCGCCGGCCCCAAGCGTCCCCAGGACCGCATCGAGCTGACGGCAGCGAAGACGTCGTTCGGCGTGTCGATCAACGACTACGCGACGCACGAAGAGACTGAGCTGCACGGCCTCGACGAGTCCGTCGAGGAGACCTTCCCCGCCTCCGACCCCATCGCCGCAGAGGCGCACGCGGGCGACGCGCCTGAGCCCGCACCCATCGGCCTGCCCACCAGCAAGCGCCCGCACAAGCACGTGCCGCTGACGCTCGCGGACGGCACCGAGACGGACCTCGACCACGGGCGAGTGGTGATCGCGTCGATCACCTCGTGCACCAACACGTCAAACCCGTCAGTCATGCTGGCCGCGGCCCTGCTGGCTCGCAACGCCAACGAGAAGGGCCTCACGTCGAAGCCCTGGGTCAAGACGTCCATGGCGCCCGGCTCGCAGGTGGTCACCGACTACTACGAGAAGGCCGGGCTGTGGCCCGACCTCGAGGCGCTTGGCTTCCACCTCGTGGGCTATGGCTGCACCACCTGCATCGGCAACTCGGGCCCGCTGCCCGCGGAGGTCTCGGCCGCCGTCAACGAGAACGACCTCGCCGTCGTGTCGGTGCTGTCGGGTAACCGCAACTTCGAGGGCCGCATCAACCCCGACGTCAAGATGAACTACCTCGCGTCGCCGCCACTCGTGATCGCGTACGCGCTTGCGGGCACGATGGACTTCGACTTTGACGCGGAGCCCCTTGGCAAGGACTCGCAGGGCAAGGATGTGTTCCTCAAGGACATCTGGCCGGACCCGAGCGAGGTCGAGGCGATCGTGCAGTCGGCGATCACCGAGGAGATGTTCGCCAAGGACTACGCCGACGTGTTCTCGGGTGACGAGCGCTGGCGCGGCCTGCCCACGCCGGACGGCAAGACGTTCGAGTGGGAGGACGACTCCACCTACGTGCGCAAGCCCCCGTACTTCGAGGGCATGGGCATGGAGCCCGAGCCCGTCGAGGACATCGCGGGCGCCCGCGTGCTGGCGCTGCTGGGCGACTCGGTCACCACCGACCACATCTCGCCCGCCGGCTCGATCAAGGCCGACAGCCCCGCGGGCGTGTACCTCGCGGAGCACGGCGTTGACCGTCGCGACTTCAACTCCTATGGCTCGCGCCGCGGCAACCACGAGGTCATGATTCGCGGCACCTTTGCCAACATCCGCCTCAAGAACCTGTTGCTGGACGGTGTCGAGGGCGGCTTCACGCTCAACCACCTCACGGGCGAGCAGACCACCATCTACGACGCTTCGGTCGCCTACCAGGACGCGGGAGTGCCGCTCGTGGTGCTGGCAGGCAAGGAGTACGGCACGGGTTCGTCGCGTGACTGGGCGGCCAAGGGCACGCGCCTGCTGGGCGTGCGCGCCGTGGTGGCGGAGAGCTTTGAGCGCATCCACCGCTCCAACCTGATCGGCATGGGCGTGCTGCCGCTGCAGTTCCCCGCGGGCGAGACCGCCGCATCGGTGGGCCTCGACGGCACCGAGACGTTCGACATCGCCGGCGTCGCGGCGTTCAGCGCAGGTGAGCACCCCAAGACGCTCACAGTGAAGGCGACCAAGGCCGACGGCTCCGTGGTGGAGTTCGACGCCGTGGTGCGCATCGACACCCCAGGCGAGGCCGACTACTTCCGCAACGGCGGCATCCTGCAGTACGTGCTGCGCTCCCTGGTGAAGTAGCGCACGTTCACGCCGGGGCGCGGAAGCACCGGACCCGCCCCGGCGTTGCAGGTCGTACAGTGGCAGGAACCGATTGACAGGAGCGAGCGTGCTGGAGCGCATCGAGTCCCCGCAGGATTTGCGGAACCTCACCGATGAGGAGCTCAGACAGCTCGCCGACGAGATTCGGCACTACCTGGTGGACGCCGTGTCGCGCACCGGCGGTCACTTGGGACCCAACCTGGGTGTCGTGGAGCTCACGCTCGCGATGCACCGAGTCTTCGACTCGCCGCACGACCGGATCGTGTTCGACACCGGACACCAGAGCTACGTCCACAAGCTGCTGACCGGACGCCGTGACTTTAGCGACCTTCGCAAGCGTGGGGGAGTCTCGGGATACCCGGCTCGAGCCGAGTCGGAGCACGACATCGTAGAGAACTCGCATGCCTCCACGGCGCTGTCGTGGGCCGCTGGCATCGCGCGTGGCCACACGCTGCGCGGCGAGACCGACCGCACCACCGTGGCCATCATCGGCGATGGCGCGCTCACCGGCGGCATGGCCTGGGAGGCCCTCAATTCGCTTGCCGACTGCGAGGACCGCGTCGTGGTCATCGTCAACGACAACGGCCGCTCCTATGCGCCCACCATCGGTGGCCTCGCGCGCAAGCTCGACGGCATTCGCACGTCGCGTACGTACGAGAACTTCCTCAGCTGGGGCAAGCGCACGTTCGCTGGTCGCGGTCCCGCGCGCGAGTTCCTGTACCAGACGGTCATGCACGGCAAGGCGGCGCTCAAGGGGCTCATCGGCCCGCATGGCATGTTCGAGGATCTGGGGCTCAAGTACCTCGGCCCCGTGGACGGCCACGACCTCCGCCAGGTCGAGGCGGCGCTCGAGCACGCGAAGGGCTTTGGCGCCCCCGTGATCGTGCACGTGCTGACCGACAAGGGACGGGGCTACGAGCCGGCCGAGCAGGATGCGGCCGATCGCTTTCACGCGGTGGGCAAGATCCACCCCGAGACGGGGCTTCCTATCGAGCCCTCCCGGTTTGGCTGGACCTCCGTCTTTGCCGACGAGATGCTGGCCGCGGCCGAGGAGCGCGACGATGTGGTGGGCATCACCGCGGCGATGCTCGCCCCCGTGGGCCTGCAGCCCCTGGCCGATGCTCATCCCGAGCGCGTCATCGACGTCGGCATCGCCGAGCAGCACGCCGTCACCACGGCGGCCGGCCTTGCGTTTGCCGGATTCCACCCGGTGGTGGCCGTCTACGCCACGTTCCTCAACCGCGCGTTCGATCAGTTGCTCATGGATGTGGCGCTGCACCGCGCGGGCGTCACCTTCATGCTCGACCGCGCCGGCATCACGGGCGACGACGGAGCGAGCCACAACGGCATGTGGGACATGGCGCTGCTGCGGCACGTGCCGGGCCTCCGCCTCGCCGCGCCCCGGGACGAGGCGACGCTGCGCTCGTCGTTCCGCGAGTCGCTCGACGTGAACGACGCGCCCACAGTGGTGCGCTACCCCAAGGGCGCCGTCGGCTCGCCAATGCCGGCCGTGCGCAGCGTGCAGGACATCGACATCCTGGCCGAGCACGGCACCGCGCCGCGCGTGGTGGTCTTTGGCATCGGGTCCATGGCGTCGACCGCGGTGGACGTCGCTGGGAAGCTCGCCGCAGAGGGCGAATCGGTGATCGCCGCCACCGCCACGTGGGTGCACCCCGTGCCCGAAGGTCTGCTCGAGGTGTTGGGGGATGCCGAGCTGGTGGTCACGGTCGAGGACGGCCTCACCGACGCCGGTGTGGGCGAGTCGTGGGCCGAGTTCGCGCGCCTTGCCGGGCGCACGGCGTTCTGGTCGCACCATGGCGTGCCGCGCGAGTTCCTGCA
This sequence comes from Demequina lutea, assembly GCA_003246255.1. Lineage (GTDB taxonomy): Bacteria > Actinomycetota > Actinomycetes > Actinomycetales > Demequinaceae > Demequina > Demequina lutea_A. Next base: position 627 of record QKAX01000174.1, on the reverse strand, counting down.
CCACGCGAGCCGCGTGCAGATCCTCGACGAGATTGGGCTCGAGGCCTCGGCGATCTCCGACGCCACGATCGCTCGCCTCAACTAGCTCCCGGCGGGCAGGGCGCTCCGCCTATTCGGCATCGCCCTCAGCGGTCTGTGCCGTCTCTGCTGTGGCTACGGCGGCCCTCTCGAAGGCATCGGCCAATAGCTCGGCGGTCAGGTCGATCTGCCACTGACGGGCGCCGCGGCCGGCGAGGAACGTGGCAATCCACTCCGCGCCGCCGCCGCGGTACTCCCAGCACGCCCTCCGCATCGCATCGGGCTGCAACAGGTTCTCCACGGGCATCATGTGGCGCTCGGCCAGTTCGGTCAGTGCCGCGCGGCCCTGCGTGAGGCGCTCGGCCGACTCGGGACGCTTATCGGCCCACGCACGAGGCGGAGGCGGACCGTCTCCCTGGGAAGCTCGGCGCGCAGGTAGCTGCCTCTCGGAGAGCGCGAGCGCCTCCGCGATGGCCGGCCACCACTTGGGTGCGGCCCTGCGGGTTCCCTTTGTCTGCCACTCGGGGATGGCCACGAGCGCCTCGAGCGAGGAAGGCTTGGCGCGCGCGGCCGCGACGATGGCTTGGTCTCGCAGTACCCGGCCGGGCG
>QKAX01000197.1 GCA_003246255.1 Demequina lutea | reverse complement strand
CGACATCGCGGCCGTCACCGATTGCACCTCGCTGTTCATGGTTCCGGCGGTGCCGGCCGTCATGCCAGCGTGCTCGGCGGTGAGCGCGGCGGCGCCCTGCATGCTGGTACTGGCTCCGCTCAACTGCTCCGCGGTGGAGCTCACCGAGTCGGCGCCAATGCGCAAATTCGTGACTGCCTCCCGCATCGACGCGATGGTCGCTCCCAGCGCATCGCCCGCCTGGCCAATCTCGTCGGCACCCTCGCCCACGAAGTCATCCGACAGGTCGTGGTTGGCGACGCGGCGCAGGCCCTCGGTGATGCGCTGCACGCGTCCGGCGATGCCACCCGAGGTGATCGCCACGAGAGCGACGGAGATGATGGCCACCGCGAGACCCACCGCGAGGAAGGTGATGGTCAGGTTGGTGGTGCCCTGCGCGAGATGGTTGGGGACCGCCTGCAGGTCCGAGTCGAAGCCCCATGCTGCGACGGTCCAGCCCCACGCTGGGTATCGCGCAATGGCCACGTCGGCGCCGTCGGTGCCGTCCACGCCGCCGTCCACGCGCACGGTGGTGGTGGCCGCAGGGTCGGTAAGGGTGGCGCCGGCGTCGAGCACCGACTGCACCCACTCGCCTTCGGGGGCGGAGCCGGCAGTGCCGCCGGGCGGCGGGACCACCCACGTACCGTCGTTGCCGAGCACTGTCACGTAGCCGTTCTGGCCCACCTTGACGCGGGCGAGGGCCTCGGTGAGCGGCTGGGCGACCTCGGCCTGGGGGAGGCCGACGAAGATCGCGCCCATGACCTCGCCATCCTGGATGATCGGGGCATAGGCGGTGACGTACTGCTCGCCCACCACCACGGCGGTGCCATAGAACGCGTCGCCGGCGAGCAGTGTGGACACCACACCGTTGGCGGCGCCGTCCGGGTTGGTGGCAGGGATGAAGGTGCCCACCGCGCGGTCGCCCTCGGCGGTCTTGACGGTGGTGGCCACACGCAGCATGTCGCCTTCCGCGTTCATGCGTTGAAAGATCGTGGTCGACGCGCCCAGCAGGTCGGTGACCGGGTCTACGACGGGTGAGTACTGCGCGAAGGTGGTCACCTGTCCCAGCGGCTCGCCGCCAATGACCAGCCCTGGCAGGGCGATCGTAGTGACGTCCTTGGAGAACTGGTTGACCGCGTCCCACGTGACGTCGTCGCCCAGCGTGATGTCGCCCTGGCTGTAGAGCCCGTACTCGGCCACCGACAGCTCGGACTCCATGCGCGTCGTCACCGTGGCCACCTGAGTTTGGATGAGCTCGTTCGCCGAGCGGGCCGTCTGAGACATCGACTCGTCGTTCAGGCGGTTGACGTCGCCCTGGGCCTGCGAGGCAAGGGCCGTGGCCTGCCACGCACCCACGGCTGTGATGGCCACCGAGGTGCTGAGCACCGCGAGGGCGCCAATCGAGATGAGTTGGAGCCGCAGGCTTGAACGGATCGAGGGCAATGCCATGAGTCAGTCAGCTTCCGTGCAGGGGCATACGTTGCGTAGTGGTACCCCGCACATCGGCCAGCTGCCCCCACAAATGAGGGCACTGCGGGAACTCTGAGGTGACGGGCGCGGTCCGCCGGGTGGGGCATCCGCTTGCTAGGTTCGGGGGGTGGACCTCATCCTGCAGTTCACGCCCGACGAGTACGGCGCGGCGCTCGCAGACTGGGCCTGGCTCGAGCCGCTGGGTGAGTTGGCGCCGGCATTTGCCACGGTCTTCGGCGACGTGTTCCTGCGCGATCGGGAGGGCGGCTACTGGTTCCTCGACACCCTCGAGGCCACGCTCGAGCGGCGCTGGGACTCGGTAGATCAGCTGCAGGAGGCCATCAACACGCGCGAGGTGCAGGAGACCCTGCTGTGGGTGGGCCTCGTGGAACGTGCCGAGCAGGCCGGGATCGTGCTCGACCCAGGACAGATCTATGGCTTCCGCATCCCTCCCGTGGTGGGAGGCGCTGTGGAGGTGGAGAACCTCCAGCCCGCCGAGTTTGTGATTGCCACGGCCGTGCTGGGGCAGATCGCCAAGCAGGTGATGGAGCTACGGCGGCAGGGGCCGGTCGCCGATTAGGGCGGTGCGCCTGCAGTGATCGTGGCGGTCACGAGAGGCTCGCGTTCGCTGTTGCCTCTCAGCGACAATGGAGTCCCGCGCGTCCTCGTGCGGCCAGTGCTCTAAGGAGGTCGCATGACCGAGCGAACGGTGCCGATCGTCGGGATGACCTGCGCGGCGTGCGAGTCGACGGTGACGGCGGCTCTCGCTGGCGTGCCGGGCGTCGACCGCGTGCAGGCCTCTGCCAAGAAGGGCAGCGTGGTGATCTCAGGCGACCGGTTGCCCAGCGACAGCCAGCTGGCGCTCGCCCTTCAGGACACGCACTACAGCCTTGGCGTCAATCCGTGGTGGTCCCGCGATCGCGTCGCCTGGCGTGACGCCGCTCTCGGGGCTGTTGTCGCCGCGATCATTGGCGTCGTGGTGCTGTGGTGGGAGCCCGCCTCGGGATGGGGGTTCACCGCCGCCAGTGGGGCCATGGGCCTCGCACTCGCTGCGGCGGGCCTAGGTGTTGCCGCGTCGGTCTCGTCGTGCATCGCCACCGTGGGAGGGCTGGTGCTCGCTATCTCGGCGACACGGGCGGGAGACCGGCGCCGTGGCGTATCCGCACACGTTGCCTTCAATGCCGGCCGCATCGTGGGGTTTGCCGCGCTCGGTGCGATCGCCGCGAGTCTAGGAAGCGTGCTCGCGCTCAACCGGATGGCGTTCGCCGTGGTGTTGGGCGTGGTCGCGATCGCCACGGCATTGCTGGGCCTGCGCCTCACTGAGTTGTCGCCGCGTGTCGCTGGGTGGCAGCTGACCCTCCCCGGAAGGTGGGGTGCATGGGCATCGAGCGCGACGGGCGAGCGCGGCGGACTCGCTGGTGTCGCGGGCCTTGGCGCCCTCACCTTCTTCTTGCCGTGCGCCTTCACACAGATTGCGCAGGTGATGGCATTCGCCTCGGGGTCCGCGTGGGTGGGTGCGCTCGCGATGGGCGCGTTCGCGTTGGGCACCACGCCAGGACTCCTTGCCCTGGGCATCGCGGCCGCCACGAGTGCCGCAGCCTCGGCACGCAGGCCGCTGCGAGTGCTAGGCGCTGTGATGGTTGGCTTCGCGGTGGTCACCGCAACCGGGCTCGTCTCAGGCACTGGCCTGTTCACGCTCGCGACCCCCGCGCCCACGGAGCGGACGTCCAACGTCGCCGACGGTCCGCGCGGCCAGGAGGTTGCCACCTCCACGGTGGCCGACGGATATGAGCCGCGTGTCAGCGTCGTGTACGTGGGTGAGCCGGTCGAGTGGACCATCTCGGCCAAGAACCTCACCTGCGCGAACATGCTCGACGCTGACTCCCTGGGCCTCGAACGCATCGTGGTGATGGATGAACCGGTGACGGTGCAGTTCACCATCGACGAGCCGGGCACGTATCCCTTCGAATGTGTGATGGGTATGTACACCGGTTCGTTCGTCGCCATCGAACGGGACGCCGCGGCGCGCTCCTAGGGTGCGGACCGATCCCGCAGCGCTGACGTATCGACCTCCTCGGTATGGGGCGCACCGTCCGGCGCGCCGTGAAGCAGCTGGTTGGCGCGCGTCTCTGCCTCGGCGCTTCCGCTGAACAGTGCGGAGTCGCCTGCGGTCTCCTCGCCGCCCTTTCGCGCGCCTCGGCCCGGCTTGGCCGGTGCCGACGCCTCGGCAAGCAACACGCGCTGGGCGGGCGCGGCGTCGGGCATGTTCGCCTGAATCCACAGCACCATCGCCTCGCGCACGTAGCAGCGCAGGTCGAACAGGGTGGGCGCGTCCTTGGCGGTGACGAGGATGCGCACGCGCACGTAGCCGGCGGTGGCCTCGGTGACCTGGAGCACGGAGGCGCGGCCGTCCCATAGTTCGGTCTCCGCCAGCACGGCCTGCAGGTGCTCGCGCATCTTCTGCGGCGAGACGCGCCAGTCGAGGTCGAACTCCACGGAGCCGAGCAGCTCCGAGCCCTCGCGCGTCCAGTTCTGATACGGCGTGGTGGTGAAGTACGTGCAGGGGAGCACCAGGCGGCGGTCATCCCACAGGTGCAGCACCACGTACGTGAGGGTGATCTCGCCCACGCGGCCCCACTCGCCCTCGGCGACAATCACGTCGTCCACGCGCAGTGCGTCGGAGAACACAAGCTGGATGCCCGCGAAGATGTTGCCCAGCACTGATTGCGCGGCGAGGCCCGCGACGATGGACGCGATGCCCGCCGAGGCGAGGAGCGACGCGCCGATGGCCCGCACCTCGTCAAAGGTGAACAGCGTGGCGCCCACCGCGATGACGCCAATCAGCGCGATCGCGAGGCGCCGCATGATGAGCGTCTGAGTGCGGAGGCGGCGCGCGAGGCGGTTGTCGGGGATGTCGATCGAGTTGTGCGTGATCGCCAGATCCGTGAAGAACTGCACGAACCCGATGAGTAGCCACGCGAGCGCGGCGATCGCGGCGATGGTGGTGACGTGTGTGAGTGCGGGCGCCCACGCGACGCCCGTGAGGCCCGTGCGCAGGCCCACGCCGAGCCCCACCGTCAGCGTGAGGGCCCAGAACGGCTTCTGCGCATGCTGGATGAGGGTGCGCGCCCATGCGGCGTGGCGTTTGGCGAGGCGCAGGGCCAGGTGGATCGCCCCCGCAAGGACGAGCGCTCCGCCCATGCTCACGGCCATCGCGGTGCCAAAAGTCTGCCAGTTCATTCCGCTCCTCTGGGGTAGGGGCGCGGGCCGTGGTGGGGCGCCCGCCGGGCATGTAGCGGCGCCCGGCTGTGGGCGGCCTTCCCTTGGGTCAACGCGTGAGGGTGCGATTTCTTTCATGCCGGCCCGCGCGTCGGCCCCTTCCCCTAGCCTTGGCGCATGCCGGACATCGACGAATTCTGCGTGCCCCACGCCGAGGCGTGGCGCGAGTGGCTCGCCGCGAACGAGGCGACGCACGACGGCGTGTGGCTGATCCTCGCCAAGAAGGGCACCACGGAGCCCACGTCGCTCACGTATGCGCAGGCGCTCGACGAGGCGCTGTGCGCTGGGTGGATCGACGGTCAGAAGCGTTCTCGAGATGCGGGGACCTTCTTGCAGCGGTTCACGCCGCGGCGCTCGCGGTCCATGTGGTCGGCGCGCAATGTGGAGCACATCGCTCGGCTTGCCGGTGAGGGGCGAATGCGGGCGCGCGGACTCGCGGAGGTGGAGGCCGCCAAGGCCGACGGGCGGTGGGAGCGGGCGTACGCGGGCTCGGCCGACGCTGGCGGCGGCGCTGGCGGCCGAACCCGCGCTGGGGGAGCGGTTCGCGTCGCTGACCTCCGCGGGGCGCTACTCGGTGCTGCATCCGCTCATGACGGCCGCGACCCCCGAGACGCGGGCAAGGCGGCTCGCGAAGGCGCTGGACGGGTTGCGGGGCGCGCGCCCGTAGGCTGGGCTCATGAACATTCGCCAGGCGGCTGCCGGCGCGGCTGCTATCGATGCGGGCGCGATCGTGGTGTTCGCGGTCATCGGCCGTGCGAGCCACGACGAGGGGATCCTGGGCGCGAACGGCCTGGGTCTGCTCACCACCGTGTGGCCGTTCCTCGTGGGCGGCGCGCTCGGATGGGTGATCGCGCGCGGGTGGAAGCACCCATGCGACTGGAAGCAGACCGGCGCAATCGTGTGGGCCTCGACCTTTGTGGGAGGCATGCTGCTGCGCCTCGCGTCCGGGCAGGGTGTGCAGGTCTCGTTCGTGATCGTGGCGGGGATCTTCTTGGCGCTGTTCCTGATCGGCTGGCGCGTCGTCTCCGGCGCGATCGCCAAGCGCAGGGGCCTCAAGCCGTAGCTCGCGTCGCCAGCGCCGCGCGCGGCGGCCCCCGAGCGTCGCTCGGCGCCCAACCGCCTGGCTCGCCGATTCGTGAGCGCTGAGACCACTTTCTCGCCGCGCCGCCGCCAATCCGTGAGCGCTCAGTCCAGCGCGCATGCGCATCGGCGCGACTCCCGTGTCACCCCACGACACTTCCCGCCAGGCACCCTGCTCTCCCGTGTCGCCTCACGACACTTTCGCGGCGCGCCACCGGACATGCGAGCGGGCGCCAACCCGTACGTCGGCCGGGCTGGTGGGGCCGCGGGAATACCCGCGCCCCTTTGATAGTTGACACGTCTACAACATACGTCTACATTTCGGTTGTCTCATCAACCTTTTTCGAAGGATCCCCCCATGGACATCGTGTTCCTCATTGCCCGCATCCTGTTTGTCTTGCTCTTCCTGGGCAGCGCCTTTGGCCACCTCGCCCAGTCCAACGCCATGGCGCAGTACGCCGCGTACAAGGGTGCGCCGGGCGGCCGCTTTGGCGTGATTGCCACCGGTGTCACGTTCGGCCTCGGCGCGCTGTCCGTGCTGCTCGGCGTGTTCGGCGACCTGGGCGCGCTGCTGCTGGCTGCGACCCTCATCCCCGTGAGCTTCTTCATGCACGCTCACTGGAAGGAAGAGGACGCTCAGGCCAAGCAGGCCGAGATGGTCAACTTCAACAAGAACCTTGGCCTCATCGGTGGCGCGCTCGCGTTCTTCCTGCTCTTCGCGGTGCAGGGTGCGGACCTCGGCCTTGTGATCACCGACTCGGTCATCAAGCTTTAAGGCGACGATGCGGCGGCGATCCCGCCGCTCGGACCCGCCCCGGTCTCCCAGCTAGACGCTGGGTGGCCGGGGCTTTGTTATTGGTGGGCGAGTGGTCGCCAGGTCCTAGCGCGCCTGCCCCGCGATGAACCTGCCGCGTCAACACCAAGGCCCCGGGTCGCCGTGCAACCCGGGGCCTCGAGAGCAGGAAGGGAAGTGACCTACTCGTTGTCGCCGTCGGTCGCGAGCGCGCCCGAGAGCTGTGCCTGCACCTCGGTGCCGGCGCCTGACCAGACCCACTCAGCGACCTCGGGGAGGTCTGCGCCCGTCTCGTAGGCGTAGCGCTGGGCCTCGAACCGCTTGTCCTGCAGCTTCTGGCGCAGGGCGGCGGCGCGGGTGCCCAGCGAGGGCACGCGGTCGATGACGTCCATGACCAGGTGGAAGCGGTCGATGTCGTTGACCATCGCCATGTCGAACGGCGACGTGGTGGTGCCCTCCTCCTTGAAGCCGCGCACGTGCAGGTTGGCGTGGCCGTTGCGGCGGTAGGTGAGGCGGTGGATGAGCCACGGGTAGCCGTGGTAGTTCATGATCACCGGCTTGTCGGTGGTGAACAGCTGGTCGAACTCGCGGTCCGAGAGGCCGTGCGGGTGCTCCTTCTCCGGCTGCAGCTTCATGAGGTCCACCACGTTGACCATGCGGACCTTGAGCTCCGGCAGCTCCTGGCGGATGATGTCGATCGCCGCGAGCACCTCCATGGTGGGCACGTCGCCGATGCCGCACATGACCACGTCGGGCTCCTCGCCCAGCGGAACGTTGGAGGCGAAGTCCCAGATGCCAGCGCCGCGGGCAAAGTGGTTCTCGGCCTGCTCGATCGTGAGCCACTGCGCCTGAGGCTGCTTGCCGGCCACCACCACATTGACCTTGTCGCGCGAGCGCAGGCACTGGTCGTACGTGGCCAGCAGGGTGTTGGCGTCGGCGGGCAGGTACACGCGCACCACCTCGGCCTTCTTGTTCACCACGTGGTCGATGAATCCAGGGTCCTGGTGCGAGAAGCCGTTGTGGTCCTGGCGCCACACGTGGCTGGACAGCAGGTAGTTGAGCGACGGGATGGGGCGGCGCCACGGCAGCTCGTGCGCCACCTTGAGCCACTTGGCGTGCTGGTTGAACATCGAGTCGACGATGTGGATGAACGCCTCGTACGACGTGAACAGGCCGTGACGACCGGTGAGGTTGTATGCCTCGAGCCAGCCCTGGCACTGGTGCTCGGAGAGCATCTCGATGACGCGGCCCTCCTTGCCCATGGGGCCGTCATCGGGGTCAATCTCCGCGTTCCACACCTTCTGCGTGACGTCCAGGACCGCCTGAATGCGGTTGGACGCGAGCTCGTCGGGCGCGAAGATGCGGAAGTTGTTGGGGTTGCTTTCCATGACGCCCTTGAGGAAGTCGCCCAGGGTGCGGGTGGCCTCGCCGATGGCGGCGCCGGGGGCGGGCACGTCCACCGCGTAGTCGCGGTAGTCGGGCATCACGAGGTCCTGCATGAGCAGGCCGCCGTTGGCCTCGGGGCGCGCTGACATGCGCAGCGAGCCCTGCGGCACGGTGGCCAGCACGGCGGGACGCACGGCGCCCTTCTTATCGAACAGGTCGTCAGGTCCGTACGACTTGAGCCAGCCCTCGAGCGTGGCGAGGTGCTCATCGGTGTCGCGGGCGTTCGCGAGAGGCACCTGGTGCGCGCGCCACGAGCCCTCGGTGCGCTTGCCGTCGATCTGCGGCGGGCAGGTCCAGCCCTTGGGGGTGCGCATCACGATCATGGGCCACATCGGGCGGTCCATGTCGGGGTTGACCTTCGCCTCGGCCTTGATGGCAGCGATCTCGTCCATGACGTCGTCCATCACGGCGGCAAAGCGCGCGTGGAACGACTCGGGCGACTCGTCGTCAAAGCCCGCCGTGAACAGGTGCGGCTTGTGGCCGTAGCCCCGCATGAGCGCCACGAGCTCGTCCTCGGAGATGCGCGACAGCACCGTGGGGTTGGCGATCTTGTAGCCGTTGAGGTGCAGGATCGGCAACACCACGCCATCGGTGGCGGGGTTGATGAACTTGTTGGAGTGCCACGACGTCGCGAGCGGGCCGGTCTCGGCCTCGCCGTCGCCCACCACCGCCGCCACCAGCAGGTGCGGGTTGTCGAACGCCGCGCCGTAGGCGTGCGAGAGCGCGTAGCCGAGCTCGCCGCCCTCATGGATGGAGCCGGGGGTCTCGGGGGCCACGTGCGAGGGAATGCCGCCCGGGAAGCTGAACTGCTTGAACAGGCGCTGCAGGCCGCGCTCGTCCTCGGAGATCTCGGGGTACGTCTCGTTGTACGTGCCCTCGAGGTAGCTCGCGGCCACTAGGCCGGGGCCGCCGTGACCGGGGCCGATGATGTACATCGTCGGCTGCTCGCGCGACGTGATCATGCGGTTGAGGTGCGAGTAGATGAAGTTGAGGCCCGGGGTGGTGCCCCAGTGACCCACGAGGCGCTTCTTCACGTGGTCGCGGTGCAGCGGCTCACGGAGCAGGGGGTTGTCGAGCAGGTAGATTTGGCCGACGCTCATGTAGTTGGCGGCACGCCACCAGCGGTCAATTCCGGACAGTTCTTCTGCAGTGGCCTTGTCGGCCTGGCGGTACGCCCAGGGGCGGGGCATGGGGATCCTCCTCGTTGATGGGGTCTTTCCTAAGCATGGCACCAATGGCGTTGCCTCGCTCGGGGAAAAAGTCCCCGGTGGCAACAAAATGGGCTCGACGTTCCCGCAACGCGCCGCACGGCGACCGACGCGTCGGCCGAGCCGCGAGGGGGGACCGCCGATCCCTGGTTACGTGCTGCCTTCATCCGCTTGGCTGGACGCAGCAACCTGGGGGAGTCCCAAGGAAAGGAACTCTCATGACCACCTCTCGCATCGCCATCGTGACCGGCGCCAATCGCGGCCTGGGTAAGGCGACCGCCCTCGCGCTCGCGGCCGATGGCGCCGACATTCTGCTCACCTACCGCTCCAACGCCGACGAGGCGGCCGACGTGGTCGCCGCGCTCCGGTCCCAGGGCCGCAAGGCCGCCGCGCTGCAGCTCGACACGGGAGACGTCGCCAGCATCGGCGCGTTCGTTGAAGCGGTGCCCGCGACGCTCGCGGAGGTGTTTGGCGCGGACCGCTTCGACCACCTGGTCAACAACGCAGGCCACGGCACGCCGACCGTGCTGGGGTCGGTGGACCCCGCCACGCTCGACACCCTGTTCGCCGTGCACTTCCGCGGCCCGTTCTTGCTGGTGCAGGGGCTTGCGCCGCTCATGAATGACGGCGGCTCGATCGTCAACATCTCGTCTGGCCTGTCGCGCTTTGTGGGCGGCCCCTACTCGGCGTACGGCTCCATGAAGGCCGCCGTCGATCAGCTCACCCGCTACTTCGCGAGCGAGCTGGGCGCGCGCGGCATTCGCGTCAACGCCGTGGCTCCGGGGCCCGCCAATACGGACTTCGCGGGCGGCGGCAACCGCTCCGAGGCGTTCCACGAGATGGCGGCGGGGCGCGCGGCGCTCGGCCGCGTGGGCGAGCCCGAGGACATCGGCTCCGTGGTGGCCGCCGCGGCATCGGCGCGTCTTGGCTGGGTGACCGGCCAGCGCATCGAGGCGTCCGGCGGGACGCTCCTGTAGGGGGCACGATGGTGACCATGGACCGCGCGCAGCTTGCCGACTTTCTCCGTGCCCGCCGGGAGGCGCTCACGCCCGAGGATGTGGGTCTGCCGCGCGGTCCGCGGCGCCGGGCCGCGGGCCTGCGGCGCGAGGAGGTGGCAGCGCTCGCGCAGATGTCGGTGGACTACTACTCGCGCCTGGAGCAGGGACGGGGGCCGCAGCCGAGCCAGCCGATGCTGGGAGCCATCGCCCGGGCACTGCGCCTGAGCCGCGAGGAGCGCGACCACCTGGCGCGCCTCGCCGGCCAGGCCGTCGCGGCGGATGGAACTGTCTCCACTCATGTGGCCCCCGGGCTGATGCGCGTGCTCGACCGCCTGCAGGACACTCCGGCGATGGTGCTCAGCGCGCTGCACGAGCCGCTCGTTCAGACCCCTCCGGCCGTGGCGCTGCTGGGAGACACCACGGGCTTCTCGGGCCGGGAGCGCTGCACCGTGTATCGGTGGTTCACGATGCCCTCGGCGCGAGCCGTGTACCCCGAGGCTGACCACGACATGCACTCGCGCATCTTTGTCTCCGACCTGCGCCGCACCCTGTCGCGCTACCCGCACGACCCGCGCGTGGCCGACGTGGTGGACGGGCTGCTCGAGGCGAGCGACGAGTTTGCCGCGCTGTGGGCGGACCACGAGGTGCACCTGCACCACGAGGTCAAGCGCTTCTCCAACGCGGAACTTGGCGAGCTGACGCTGCGCTGCGATCGCCTCGAGGGCGAGGCCTCGGGTCAGACGCTGCTGGTCTTCACTGCGACGCCGGGCACGCCCGATGCCGAGAAGCTCGCGATGCTGGGCGTCATCGGCGCGCAGCGGCTGGGGTGAGGCTGCGTTCGGATTACGCCGAGACCTGCTCTCGCAACTCGGGCTCGAGGTCGACTGACGCGGTGAGGTCGCGCCAGGCATCGAACTCGGCCTCGATGGCGGCGCGCGTGCGCGCGATGAGCTGACTCGTCGCGGTCCCCAGGGCGAGTCGTCCGGGCGGAGCGTCGGCGGCAAGGGCCTCAAGGATCGCCTCGGCGAGGGCCGCGGGATCGGCGGTGGAGCGGGCCTCGTCCATCACCACGCGGGCCTCGTCGAGCACGGGCTCGTAGTCCTCGATGTCGGTGCGGGTGGGGCCGTCGACCACGACTGGAATCTGCAGGCCGGGCTCCACGCACATGACGTGGATGCCGAGCGGCCCCACCTCTTGGCGCAGCGCGTCGGCCATGCCCTCGATCGCGTACTTGGTGCCGTGATAAGCCGCCAGGCCGGCGAAGGCTCGCACGCCGCCCACTGTGCTCACAAAGACGATGTTGCCGCGCCTGCGGTGACGCATCGCGGGCAGCACCGTCTGCGTCAGGGCGGTGGTGCCAAAGACGTTGACCTCGAACTGCTCGCGCAACTGCAGCAGCGGCGTCTCTTCGTAGGTGCCCTCGAGGCCGTGCTCGGCGGTGTTGATGAGGGTGTCAATGGGTCCCACCAGGCGTTGCGCGTTCGCTACCGAGTGGCGGATGGATGCCACGTGTGCCAGGTCGAGGATGACGGCGTGAGCGCGTCCGGGTGCGAGCGCCTCGAAGGCGGCCACGTCGCTGGCCTTGAGCAGGGTTCCAACGACGATATGACCGCGTTTGAGGGCGGCGATAGCGAGCGCGCGGCCAAGGCCGGAGCCCGCTCCCGTGATGAGGAAGCGTTGAGGCATGGGGAGTCCTTGTGGGGCTATGGGGTGCCGGCGGGGTTGCCCGGCGTGATGAGGAGGCCGCGGAGCGTGATGCGCGCGAGAAGTGCCGCGCCGTCCGGGGTGAGTGGCGTGCGATTGACCAGTCGTCGGTAGATGAGAGGTCCTAGCAGCACGTCGATAGCGTCTTCCAGTGGAACAGCAGGATCGATCTCGCCTCTTTCCACGCCGCGTTCGTACATCGCGCCGATCAGCGCGCGGCGGGGCTCGACGAGGTACGTGTGGAAGTAGATCGAGCCGGCCTCGTCGTCCAAGGCGGCGGCGAGGAGCTGGGTGAGCACCTGACCGAGCGGCGTGGAGTAGAACCGGGCGAAGTCCTCCACATGCGCGAGCACGTCGTCCTCGAGGGATCCTGTGTCCGCAGGCGGGACCTGCTGACGCAGGATCTCGCTGTAGGCCTCCGACGCGATGGCGAGACGGGAGGGCCAGTGGTTGTAGAGCGTGGCCTTGCTGACGCCCGCGCGAGCCGCGATGGCGTCGGCCGACGCGGCCGGGAGGCCGCCCTCGGTCAGGAGCGCTGCGGCGGCCTCGAGCGCGGCGGTGTGGATTCGCGCTGCGCGCGCGCCGGAGGGCTTGCGCTGAAGGCCGTCGGGGGAGGTCACAAACTGAACTGTACGGTCAGTTCAGTTTGAGCGCAAGAGGTTTGTTGCAGGAAACAACAAGTCTTCCAGGGGAGTCGCGTCGGCTCGGCCGATGCTGGGCGGTGAGGGAGGCCCCTACTGCAGCTGCTCGCCCAGCTCGAGCCACTTCTCCTCGAGCTCTTCCGTCTCCGCGTGGAGTTCCTTGAGCTTCTCGTTGAGTTTGGCCAGGCCCGCGTAGTCGCTCTGATCGTGCATGAACATCTCGTGTTGCATGCCCTCGATCAGCTCGGCCACCTTGGCCATGCGGCGCTCGGTGGCGTTCAGTTCCTTCTGCACCGCGCGGCGCTCGGCACCGTCTAGCTGTGCATAAGTGCCCACAGACGCACCGGAAGCGGCCGATTCGGCCGGAAAAGTGCCCACGCTGGTCGCGGAGTCCGGGCCAAAGGTGCCGATGCCTCCCGTCGCGCTGCGTCGGGCGCGCTGGATTTCCACGTACTCGTCGACTCCGCGAGGCAGGTGGCGCAGGCCGCCATCAAGCACCGCGTACTGCTGATCCGTCACGCGCTCCATCAGGTAGCGGTCGTGGCTCACCACAATCAGCGTGCCGGGCCACGAGTCGAGCAGGTCCTCCAGCGCGGCGAGCATGTCCGTGTCGAGGTCGTTGGTGGGCTCATCGAGCACCAACACGTTGGGCTCGGCGAGCAGCACCACGAGCAGCTGCAGCCGCCTACGCTGGCCGCCCGAGAGGCGCTTGACCTGGGTCTTGAGCTGGGCCGAGGTGAAGCCGAGTCGCTCCAACAGCTGCGTGGGCGTCATCTCGGAGCCGTCGGCCAGCGAGATCGACGAGTACTGCTTCACGAGGGCGGAGACGCGCTCCTCCGCGTGCTCCTCCAGCTCCGCGAGCTGCTGGCTGAGCGTGGCCACGCGCACAGTCATGCCGCGCTTGACGCGGCCGGACGTGGGCTCCACCTCGCCCGTGATCACCTTGAGCAGCGTGGACTTACCCGCGCCGTTCTCGCCCAGGATGCCAGTGCGCTCGCCGGGTCCAATGTTCCACTCGACGTTCTTGAGCACCTCCTTGGCGCCCTCGCCCGAGCCGTACGTGACGCCCACGCGGATCAGGTTCACCACGTCCTTGCCCAGGCGCGACGCTGCCATGCGGTGCAACTGGATCGAGTCGCGGATGGGAGGCACGTCCGCAATGAGCTCGTTCGCGGCGTCGATGCGGAACTTGGGCTTGGAGGTACGCGCGGGAGCTCCACGGCGCAGCCACGCGAGCTCCTTGCGCATCAGGTTCTGGCGCTTCTGCTCGGTGGCAGCCGCGATGCGGTCGCGCTCCACGCGCTGCAGCACGTACGCGGCGTAGCCGCCCTCAAAGGGGTCCACGATTCCGTCGTGCACCTCCCACGTGCGGTTGGTGACCTCATCGAGGAACCAGCGGTCGTGGGTCACCACCAGCAGCGCGCCCCGGTTGGCGCCCCAGCGGCGCTTGAGGTGCTCGGCCAGCCACACCACGCCGTCCACATCCAGGTGGTTGGTGGGCTCGTCAAGGAACACCACGTCGTGGTCGCCCACCAGCACCTGCGCCAGCGCGACCCTGCGCTGCTGGCCACCTGAGAGCGAGCCCACCAGGACGTCGGCGTCAAGGTCGGGCACCAGGCCGGACATGATGTCGCGGATGCGCGGATCTGCCGCCCACTCGTGCGCATCGGCGTCTCCCACGATCGCCGCGAGCACCGTCAGCGAGGCGTCCACCGAGTCCGACTGGTCGAGCACGCCAAGGCGCGTGCCGCGCGTCATGGTGACGCGGCCGTCGTGCGGCGCCACGCGCCCGGCGAGCGCCTTCATGAGCGTGGTCTTGCCCGCGCCGTTCGCACCCACGATGCCGATGCGGTCGCCGTCCTCGAGTCCCACCGTCACGCGGTCGAGTACCGGTCCGGTGCCAAAGTCGAGATGTAGGTTTTCAGCGCCAAGGAGATGAGCCACCCGACAAGGGTAGTCGCGGTGGCGGTCAATCCATGCTGACGACGACCTTGCCCACCTGGTCCCCGGAGGCCACGCGCGCCACTGCATCGCGTGCGCGCTCCAGCGGCACCACCGAGTCGATGGTGGGGCGCAGTCCCGTGCGCACCAAGAAGCTCATGAGCGCGGCAAGGTCCTCGCGGGTGCCCATCGTCACTCCCTGGATGCGCAGCTCGTGGAAGAACACTCGGGTGAGCAACGCGGGATCGGGGTCGCCCGTGGTGTGACCCGCGATCGCGATCGTGCCGCCGCCCCGCACCGACGCGATCGAGTGCTTCCACGTGGCCTTGCCCACGGTCTCGATCACGGCGTCCACGCGGCGCGGCAGGCGCCCGCCAGGCTCGACCGCTCCCACGGCTCCCATGCGCACCGCCGCCGCGCGCTTGTCCTCGGTGCGCGAGGTCGCGTAGACCTCGAGGCCCGCCGCCGCGCCCAACGCGATCGCGGCGCTCGAGACGCCGCCGCCCACGCCCTGCACCAGCACCGAGTCGCCGGGCTTGAGGCCCGCGCCGTGGAACAGCATGCGGTACGCCGTGAGCCACGCGGTGGGCAGGCACGCGGCCTCCTCAAAACTCAGCTCGGCGG
>QKAX01000193.1 GCA_003246255.1 Demequina lutea | reverse complement strand
GGGGACTTTCATGTCTGACCTTTCCCCGCTCGATGCCGCTGGCATTGACGCGGCCGTGGCCGACGCCGTGGCGGCGTTCGACGCGGCGACCACCCTGGAGGAGCTCAAGGAGGCTCGCCTCGCCCACACGGGCGACAAGGCGGCCCTGACGCTCGCCAACCGCGGCATCGGCGCGTTGCCGGGGCCCGACAAGGCCACCGCCGGCAAGCTGCTGGGTGCCGCCCGCGCGGCGATCGGCCGGTCGCTCGCTGCACGTACCGAGGTGCTGGAGGCGGAGCGCGACGCGCGCGTGCTGGTCGAGGAGACGGTGGACGTCACGCTGCCCGCGCTGCGCGGCACGCTGGGCGCGCGTCACCCGCTCGAGGCCCTGCAGGAGCGCATGTGCGACATCTTTGTGGGCATGGGCTGGGAGGTGGCCGAAGGCCCCGAGGTCGAGGCCGAGTGGTTCAACTTTGACGCCCTGAATTTTGACCCCGATCACCCGGCGCGCGCCATGCAGGACACGTTCTTTGTGGCCTCGCGCGAGGGTGCCGACGCCGACGCGGCGACGGGGGAGTCCGGTGCCTCGGGCATCGTGCTGCGCACCCACACGTCGCCCGTGCAGGTGCGCGCTGCAATTTCGCGCCGCGAGGCCCTGGAGAGCGAGGGCCGCGGCATCTACGTGATCTGCCCCGGCAAGACGTTCCGCACGGACGAGCTGGACGCGACGCACACGCCCGTGTTCCACCAGATCGAGGGCCTGGCCGTGGACCGCGGCCTCACCATGGCCAACCTCAAGGGCACGCTGGACCACTTTGCGCGCGCGCTGTTTGGCCCCGAGGCCGTGACGCGCCTGCGCCCCTCGTACTTCCCGTTCACGGAGCCGAGCGCGGAGATGGACCTGCGCTGCTTCGTGTGCGGCGGCTCGGATCAGAACTGCCGCACGTGCAAGGGCACCGGCTGGATCGAGTGGGGCGGCTGCGGCATGACCCACCCGAACGTGCTGCGCGCCGCGGGCATCGACCCGGAGGAGTACACAGCGTTCGCGTTTGGCATGGGGATCGAGCGCACGCTCATGTTCCGCCACGGCGTGCGCGACATGCGTGACATGGTCGAGGGCGATGTGCGCTTCTCGCAGCAGTTTGGAATGGAGGTCTGAGCATGCCCAAGATTCCCGTGAACTGGCTGCGCGAGTCCGTTGACCTGGTGGACGACGCCCCCGAGGCGATCGCGGCCGCGCTGGTCAAGGTGGGCCTTGAAGAGGAGGGCATCCACGGCGGCGGCGTGACCGGCCCGCTCGTGGTGGGACGCGTCATCTCCTTGGTCAAGGAGGAGCAGTCAAACGGCAAGACCATCAACTACTGCCGCGTGGACGTCGGCGCTCACAACGACCCGGCGGGCCCTGGTCACAAGCCCGACCACGGCACCGACTGGCCCGAGTCAAAGGGCATCGTCTGCGGCGCCCACAACTTCCACGAGGGCGACTTTGTGGTGTGCGTGCTGCCCGGCGGCGTGCTGCCCGGACCGTTCCCCATCGCGGGCCGCAAGACGTACGGCCACTGGTCGGACGGCATGATCTGCTCCGCCAAGGAGCTGGGGCTTGGCGAGGACCACTCGGGCATCATCGTGCTCGCGTCCCCCTCGGGCGAGTCCGTGCCGTTTGCCGGCCTGGACATCCCGGCCGATGCCCTGGTGCCCGGCGCCGACGCGATCCCGCTGCTTGGTCTTGACGAGACCACGGTGGAGATCAACGTCACGCCTGACCGCGGCTACTGCTTCTCCATCCGTGGCGTGGCGCGCGAGTACAGCCACTCGACGGGCGCTGCTTTCCGCGACCCGGCCGCCATTGAGGTAACCGGAACGGCCGTGGCCAACCCGGCCGGCACGCAGGCGTTCCCCGTGTCCATCGAGGACGAGGCGCCCATCCGCGGCCAGGTGGGCAGCGACCGCTTTGCGGCGCGCATCCTGCGCGGCTTCAACCCGGACGCCGCGAGCCCCACGTGGATGAAGCGTCGTCTTGACCAGGCGGGCATGCGCCCCATCTCGCTGGCGGTGGACGTCACCAACTACGTGATGCTGGAGCTGGGCCACCCACTGCACGCGTACGACCTCGCGACGCTGCACGCGCCCATCGTGGTGCGTCGCGCCAAGGCGGGGGAGAAGCTCACCACGCTTGACGACGTGACGCGCGACCTCTCGCCCGAGGACATCCTGGTGTGCGACTCGCAGGGTGGCCACGGTGCCCGCGCTATTGGCCTGGGCGGCGTGATGGGTGGCCTGGAGACGGAGATCTCCGCGACCACTACGGATGTGCTGCTGGAGGCGGCGCACTGGGACCCCATCACCATCGCGCGCACCGCTCGCAGGCACAAGCTGGGCTCGGAGGCCTCGCGCCGGTACGAGCGCGGCGTGGACACGGCGCTGGCCCCGGTGGCCATTGAGCGCGCGCTGCGCCTGATGCAGGAGTTCGGCGGCGGCGAGATCGAGGACGTCTACACGGACATCGTGGATGTGGCGCCCCGCGCGGCCATCACGATGGACGTGGACTACCCCTCGCGCATTGTGGGCATGGAGTACCCGGCCGACGAGGTGGTCGCGTCGCTCGAAATGATCGGGTGTGGCGTGCTGCGGGCCGGTGCCGAACTGACGGTGACCCCGCCCACGTGGCGCCCCGATCTCGACTCGGCGATCACGCTGGTCGAGGAGGTGGCCCGCCTGCGCGGCTACGACGCGATGCCGTCGGTGCTGCCCGTGGCGCCTCCCGGTCGCGGCCTTACGCACGGGCAGCGGGTGCGCCGCTCGGTGGCGCGCGCCCTTGCCGACGCGGGGCTCACCGAGGTGCTGACGTACCCCTTCATGTCGCCCGAGAGGCTGGACGAGTGCCAGGTGCCGGCGGACGACAAGCGCCGTCGCCTTGTCACGCTTGCCAACCCGCTGGCGGCCGAGAAGCCGGTGCTGCGCCCGCGCGTGCTGTTCACGCTGTTCGACGCTGTGAAGGTGAACCTGGGGCGTGGCGCGCAGGACGTGGCGGTGTTCGAGGTGGGTCGCGGCTATCTGGACACCGGAACCGGCGTGGCGGGTCGCCCCGCCGTGGACGGCACTGTGTCCGAGGCGGACCTCGCCGCGCTGGGCGAGGCCCTGCCGGAGCAGACCCGCATGGTGGCCGGCATCATGACCGGCGCCCGCGAGGTGGCTGGCTGGAACCAGCCCGCCAAGGCGTGGGAGTGGTCCGACGCTATTGGCCTGGTGGAGGTCGTGGCGCACGCCGCTGGGGTGACGCTCGGGCGTCGGGCCGATGCCTACGCGCCGTGGCACCCTGGCCGCGCCGCTGTGTTCACGTTGCCGGACGGCACGCCGACGGCGCACGCGGGCGAGTTGCACCCCAAGGTCTGCGAGACGCTGGGCCTGCCGCCGCGCTCGGTGGCGTTCCAGGTGCTGCTGGACCCGATCATCGCGTTCACTGCCGATCAGATCGTGGCCGCTGAGGCCGTCTCTGGTCAGGTGCTGGCCAAGGAGGACTTCGCCTTTGTGGTGGACGCCTCGGTGCCGGCGGGCGACCTGGTGGCGCTGGTGCGCCGTGCAGGCGGCGCGCTGGTGGAGGACACCCGCGTGTTCGACGTCTACGAGGGCGCCCAGGTGGGCGAGGGCCTCAAGTCGGTGGCCGTCAACGTGCGCATGCGCGCGGCGGACCACACGTTGACGGCCGAGGAAGTGCTGGGAGTGCGTGAGGCGATCGTGGCTGCTTGTGGTGAGCGATTGGGTGCGGTGCTGCGGTAGCGATGGCGGCGCCGTTGCTCGTCCTCGACTTCGATGGTGTGGTCAACATGCTCGGCACCTCGGGCGACGTCCGGCGCCGTGACGACCTGCCGGGCTACGTCACTCGGGCGAGCGTCGAGAGCGGCGGGGTGGATTACCCCATCAGGTACTCGCGTGACCTGGTCGACCGGCTCAACGCGGCCGTGGTTGCCACCGGCGCAACGTGGCTGTGGTTGAGCACCTGGCGCGACGCAGCGATCACCGACATCAACCCTGTGATCGGGGCCCGGGCAACCGACTGGTTGCGGTGGGAATCGGACGGCATCGATAGCGGACCTTCGGGCGTCGACGCGCGGTCGCGCGCCAAGTACGACGCGGTGCGGCAGCATCTGCGCCTTAACCCGCGCCCGTGTGTGTGGGTCGACGACGAGGCAACGGCATTGTGGCGGTCCGAGGACTTCCCTCGGCTCCCTGAGGATGAGACGCTCATCGTCGCACCCGACCCCCGAGTCGGCATGTCCCTGAGCGAACTCGAGCGCGTCGAGGGCTTCTTGGGGGCGTCCCGCCATTAGTGACGACAGAGGAGGAGTAGGCGCTGTGCCGAGACTCGAACTCTGCGACGAGGCTCGCCGCGTGAGTGGCTGTGCCAGGCTTGCACCATGAATGACGTGGGGGAGCGCAAGACACGAGGGCGGCCGATCCTCATGGACGATGCTGCGGCAACATCGAGCCCAGGGGTGCCGGCCTTCTTAGCGCGCCCCGTCGATGCGCCGGTCTATCACGGTTTTCCGTTGGTCCCGGAGTCAGCTACCGATGGCTGGATGCTGGGACTCATCAGTGACTTCGGCGGGCCGGACGCGCACTACGGCGATGGCTATGTGGTTGCGCCAGACGGGAGTCGATGCGGGTTGGTGTGGGAGTGCTGTAGGGATGCGGAGAGCTTCGACGCAGTGCTGGAGCCGGCGCCCGACCGGTGGGGTGTGTACACGGTGTCGGTTGCGGGCCCACTTCATGGCCCCACCGATACGAAGTCGATCCTTGCGGCGTTGCGCCCACATCTTGAGCCCCACTGGAGGGCTTGGCTAGCCGCTCGCGGCTGAGCATCCGCACCACAAGTGTGAGAGCCGGTGGGCCCGAACCCACGCTCGGTCGCGTTCCAGACTATGCCGGACCCGATCATCGCGTTCACTGCCGATCAGATCGTGGCTGCTGAGGCCGTCTCTGGTCAGGTGCTGGCCAAGGAGGACTTCGCCTTTGTGGTGGACGCCTCGGTGCCGGCGGGCGACCTGGTGGCGCTGGTGCGCCGCGCAGGCGGCGCGCTGGTGGAGGACACCCGCGTGTTCGATGTCTACGAGGGCGCCCAGGTGGGCGAGGGCCTCAAGTCGGTGGCCGTCAACGTGCGCATGCGCGCGGCGGACCACACGCTGACGGCCGAGGAAGTGCTCGACGTGCGCAAGGCCGTGATTGCTGCGGCTGAGAGTGAGTTGGGTGCGGTCCTGAGGTAGTTTTCGCGTGGCATAAGTCTCCGGTCCTGATTAGGCACGTGAATGGGTGCACTTCGTTGAATCACGACGATGAACACCGCGGCGACGAACACCGCGGCGACACCGAAGTGGTCCTCGGAGCGCTGAAGCCGCCTCTCGCTCGAGGGTTGAGGTCGCGACTTAGTCGAGGCTTCGATGTCGCCGATGCATGGGCGCCCGTGGGCCCCTACGCGTGCGGCTTGGTGTTAGTCCGCGGTGAACCCAACGTGACGGTTGACTCGGAGATGGGCTTCGTGGACGTGTCGCTCCAATACGGTGACTTCACATCCTCACTCCGAGACGCCACCATCGTCTGGGCACTATTCGTGGGCGCCGACGGCCGCGCGAGATGGTCTTCGGTAGCGCGAGACCTAGCGTCCCGTTAGGCTCCAGTGAGTTACAGCTTGCATAGTGCAACAGCTGAGCTTCGAGCGCCGGGGGAAGTGAGAATGTCGAGCTTCGAGCAAGACGTAGTTTCGGCTAATTTCGCTGAGGCGAGCCGGGCAAGTTATCCTGGTCAGTCACTCGATGAGGCTTTTGCGCGGTACGCAACCGATCTGCGCCTCAAGCATCACGACATTGAGGTGGATGCCCTTGAACGGGGACTCACCGATGACGATCAGGATCGTGGCATCGACGCCGCGTTCACCTTCTTTCAAGGCGCACTCGTCGAGCCGGGCGACGACCTGGTTGACGAACCCGAACACGTGCCTCCCGTTGCCTCGAGTCCGTCCCTTGAACTCTTCGTCTTTCAGCACAAGAACAAGACCCGCTGGGAGCAAACCGCAGTGGAGCGGCTCGGATCAGCTCTACCGAAACTGCTCGACTACCAGGCGAATGATGTCTCGCTGTCTGAAGTATTTGGGAATCGGGTGGTCGAACAGACCCGACCGTTCCGTCGAGTCTTGAGCAAGTACAGGAGCCACTACCCTGCAGTATTGGTTCATGTTGTGTATGCGACACAGGCGCTGGAGTCAAACGTGACGCCAGTCCAGGAGGACCTAGCGCAGGGCCTCCGAGAATCGGTCCTGGCAATCCTCCCCAGGAGCGCGAGCGTTGACTTCCAGTTTTGTGGTGCCGAGTCTCTGTACAGACTTGAAGCTGAGGACCCGGTCCTAGTTCGAGAGCTTGCGTTCTCGGAACTCATTCGGAGTGATTCATCCTATTTAGGACTAGCGACCTTGCGCGATTACGTTGCGTTCGCGACGGATAGCAATGGACGCCCCGTCGAGGCCCTGTTCGCGGCGAATGTGCGTGATTTCGAGGGCCAGGGGAAGAATGTCAATGCTGCAATCTCTCGCACGCTCCGAGACCCGGGCGCTCCGAATTTCTGGTGGCTCAACAATGGAATTACGATCATCGCCGATCGAGTCGATGGTCCGCAACGGACGCTCAGCATGAGAAGGCCTTACGTTGTCAATGGCCTCCAGACCACGCACGTCCTGGCTTCAGTCGCCGTTGAGGGTTCCCTATCCGAGATCAGGGGAAATGATTACGTATTGGTGAGAATCGTTGAGACTGGCGATGACTCCGTGCGCGACAGGATCATTGAGAGTACGAACAACCAGACTGCGGTGAACACGTTGTCTCTGTTTGCGACACGTGACGAGCAACGCGATCTCGAGCGCTACTTGCGTACGGTTGGTTGGTTCTACGAGCGGCGCAAGAATGCCTATCGCTGGGTTACGCCCCGGGTCCCCAAGGCGCGCGTAGTGTCGATCCGGACTCTCGGACAGGTCTTGATTTCGTTGCTGCTCGAGCAACCGCATACCGCGCGGGCGCGACCAGGAAACGCCCTCACGAAGGAGGAGTCTTACCAGGCGTTGTACCTCGTTGAAGACCTGGCCTATGTCGCCAAGTGTGGGCTCGACCTCCTCGCGAAGGTCAATGCATACCTGGGCACTTCTGCGGCGCGAGAGGTATTCAACTCGCCCAACAACGTTCGCTACTATCTAGTTTTCGCTGTCGCGTTCGACCGCCTCGGAGGCAGCGCGAAATCAGGCTTCGACTTCGCGCACCGTTTTCGGACTCTCGATGACTCCTTCGGGGACGATTACTTGGGCGGGTTGCTATCGGTTATTGCTGACGTTGCACGGAAACTCCAGTCCGAGCGTGACGAGGATACTCTTGATAGAGTGTTTCGGAGCTCCGATATGACGCGACGCTTGGTCGCCGCTCTTGCCGTACGGTCCGAGAGTTAGCGGCAGCCCTTGTCGCTCGCTCGGCGATTTCATCTAGGCCGAATGTGTATTGGCGCGCCCTAGTTGTTTGCCGGTACGTTGCACTTGACGTAATTGCGGGATGGTTTTTGGGTCCGGTGCCTCGAGTGGAGATCCCGGGGGCGGGCTGGGAGCCAGGCCCCTACGGTTCGCTGAAATAGTCATGCCTCTGACATGCTAGAGACCGCATGGTCCCTCAGAAGATTTGGAACTGGTTGGGTCAGCAAGCCCAGGCCGATTCAAGTTGTGCCGTGAGCCTTGCCTGCGATTTCTCTCCCGAGGAGCTTCACGAACTTCATAATTGCGTTGTTCGCAACGCCCAGGGCTGCCAGGTGCTCTCGATCCGAGACGCTCTGCCGGCCTCCATGGCGTTGGTAGTCCGCCGAATCCTTGACCGCGACAAGGTCTGCTTTCTCCAACTCTAGCGCGATTCTCATGGCTTCCCAGCTTGCCTTGGAACTTCGCCGTGCCTCGCCCTGCCAGTATCGCTGGATCGTCTCCAGGCAGCGGTAAGCGTAGAAGGATGAGTCCCAGGGCTCAAGGATGGCGCGACGGTAGTCTCCGAGAGCGTCTCCGAGAAGCGGGGTGACTCCGAAGACGGCGATTATGTCGTTCAACACTTGCGATCGGTCCGATGACTCCTGCGCGAGCTCGCGTACCGACCCCGGCCAAGAGTAGTCAGTACCTGTGTCGACGTTTCGGCCTCCGTGAAGTACGAACGTGAACCCAGATCCATCTACGTAGCCGATGGCGTCCAGGATGCCGGCGACGGTCGAACGGACATTGTTGGCAAGTAGTTGCGGGGCAACATCCACGTTGCTGGTCACTCGAATCTTGCAGTCGCTTTGAACGATCTGCACGGAGCCGCTGATTTCAACCAGTTCGAGGCCTAGCTTCGAGCTGAAACGGCCGCGGTACTCGAGCCCGGAGGTTCCGTCCCGAGGTACCACCTCTCCGTACCATAGATAGTTGGTCACCTGCGGCAGACTACTCAAGTGCAACCGTTGAGGCCGGTGCTCGTGGCGCTACGCACGTATTCCTCCGGGCGTTCGCTGCGTGGCGACGCGACGTGGACCCCGGTGCAGCGCATCGTCGACGCCCTCGACGAGGCGTTCTACCTGGCATTCGGCGCTGTGGAGCCCGCTGGCAAGCGGACCCTGCTCGCGCTGGACGTCTCCGGCTCGATGTCCATGGAGCAGGTGGCGGGCACGCCGCTCACCGCGCGCGAGGCATCGGCCGCGATGGCCATGATGCTGGCCGCCACGGAGCCGACGACGCACGTCATCGGCTTCACCGGTGGTGCGCGGGCGTGGGTGCCCACGGGTGCTCGCAAGGCCAAGACCGCAGGTAACGGGCCGTATGCGCGGCAGGTAAGCGAGCTGCGCATCAGCCCTCGCATGCGGCTCGACGACGCCGTGCGGGAGGTCAGCGACCTGCCGTTCGGCGCCACCGACTGCGCGCTGCCCACGCTCTACGCGCTGGAGCGAGGCCTCAAGGTGGACACCTCTTTAGGTGTAACCGACAACGAGGCCTGGGCAGGGTCCGTGCACCCCCCACGAGGCCCTCGCGCAGTACCGCGCACAGATGGGGATCGACGCCAAGCTGGCCGTGATGGCCACCTCCGCGACGCCGTTCTCCATCGCGGACCCGGCCGATGCGGGCATGCTCGACGTCGCGGGGTTCGACGCTGCGGCGCCGGCCGTGCTGGCGGCGTTCTCGCGCGGGTTCTAGGTGGTGCCCGTCACCGTCTCTTTGCGGAGGTGGTGGCGGGTGCCGTGGTCGGGTTGGTGGGGGCGTCGGGGAAGCCGGGGTGGATCGTGTTGTCCGCATGGTGGCGGGGTGTGCAGTCCCAGAACTGACCCTGTGGAGAACCGCCGTACGCCGGTGGCACGCGCCATGCTGAGCCCGTGGGGGGAGCAGTGGACTGTCGAGGTCGCCTCTGACGACTTCGAGCGCTTTGTGCGCAAGCTGCCTGCCTACGAACAGGCGGTGGTCGTCGCCGCGATCCGCCACGTGCTCGCTGTGGAAGGCATCGGCATCTGCGACTCGGAGTGGGGCAAGCCGCTCGGGCGCGGCCTGTATGAGTTTCGTATCCGCCGCTCGCTCGACACCATCCTTCGGGCTGCGGGTCTGCCGGATGCTGGCGGGCGCCGAGAGGTCTTGGTGCGAGTGTTCTGCTCCTTTGTTGGCAACAGGGTGATTCTGCTGCTCGGCGGCTATGACAAGAAGCGAGACGCGAGCGATCGTCGGCAGCAACGCGAGATTGCCAGGGCGCGAGCAGAGCTGGCGAGGTGGAAGTGCTCGTCTGGGGCTTGATCGCGATATGTGGCACAACACATAATAGGTGCAGAGGAGGTAGGGCATGTCTCGGGCGTTCGAGGACTTCAGCAAGGAACTCAGCACTGAGTGGTCCGATGACGTGCGTCGCGCCCACGATGCGGCGGCTCGAGAGTTTGCAGCGGACATCGCGGCCCGCAGGGCGCTAGG
>QKAX01000121.1 GCA_003246255.1 Demequina lutea | reverse complement strand
CCACCACGGTGCCGCCGGTCATGATCAGCGAGCCGTTGGAGTCGAGCCCGTCGCCCTCGGCGCTCACCACCAGGGTGCCGCCGCTGATCTCCAGGTAGCGGCCCGAGTCCGCGCCCGATTCCATGCCGCCCATCCCGCCGGCGGCGGCGGTGCCCGATGCGGTGGTCGCCGCGGTCGTGCTGGTGGAAGTGGTCGTGTACGCCGCGTTCTGCGTCGTGGTGCCCGACGTGGTGGTGCCCGACGCGGTGCTCGTGTCGGTGGTGCCGGTGTCGGTTGCGCCGGTGTCATTTTGACCGGGGCCGCCGCCGGGTCCGGCCGGGCGATCGCCCATGCCGCCGCCCTGGCCGCCCATGCCTCCACCCTGGCCACCCATGCCGCCTGCACCGCCTGTGCCCATCTCGCCGCCTCCCGAGGTGACGCCGGGGCCGCCAGCCACGTTGATGCCATCGTCGGAGGACACCACGGAGATGTCGCCACCCGAGAGCAACATCACCGCGGCCTCGAGGCCCTCGTAGGACTGCTGCACGTCGACCGCACCGCCGTCGATGCGCATGACGCCCTCGGTGTGGACGCCGTCGTCGGCCGCGTTGACAGTCACGTCCCCGTCCAGCACCGTGACCTGGCGGTAGCCCACGATGCCGTCGTCCCCAGCCGTGACATCGACGCTTCCTCCCGAGATCCACACCACGCCCACGGCGAGAGTCGCGTCGTAGCCGCCATCCTCGTTGTCGGAGCGGAGGCCGTCTCCGCCCGCGTTCACGGTGATGTCGCCGTCCTCGATGACCAGGTGGTCCTTGCCCCTGATGCCGTCGTCGGCGGCGGTGACGTCGATCGTGCCGCCAGCGATCACCAGTGTGTCCTTGGAGGTGATGCCATCCTCGGCAGTCCCATCAACAGTCAGTGAGCCCGTGCCGCCAATCCACAGGTCGGCCGTCGAGAACAGGGTCGCGTTGATCGCGTCCTCCTCGTCGGCCACGGTGGAGCCGGCGGCCGAGGCGAGAGTATTCGTGGAGCCCGCAGCCAGGTAGACCTGCACGTCATCGGCGTTCTCGATGATCAGCGCGCCCACGTCTGAGGACGTGATGTCCACGCCGTCCAGGATCACAGTGACGTCGTCTTCGCCCGCGTCCACGATCACCTGACCCGCCGTGAGCGTGCCCGTGAGCTTGTAGACGCCGCCCTCGGTGATGGTGACGGTGTCGCCGTCCACCGTGACGCCGTCGGGGGCGTCGGTCGCGCCGTCGGCGAGGGTGACCTCGCGTGCCCCGGAGGTCTCCACGTCAAAGTCGGCCACGCCCAGGTCCTCGTACGTGAACTCGGTGAGGTCAGTGAGGGCGATGTAGTCGGCGGAGACAGTCTGCGCGGTGGTCGAATCGGTGGTCTCGGTGTCGCTCAGGGTGAGCGTGGTGTCAGCCGTGGTGTCGGTGGTGGAGCACGCGGCGAGCAGCAGCGCGCCGGTGACCGACAGAGCGCCCAACGCGCCGGAGCGGCGCAGACCCCTGAAGGGGTTGAGGCTTGCGTGGGGAATGGTCATGATGTCCTCTTTCAGGCCGCCACGTGCCGCGACAGCGTGCGGTACCAGCGGTTGGCGGGGAGTTCGGGGTGGAGTGCGGCCATGGAGGTCGCGTACTTGGACAGGCGGAGTTGGCGGATGCCGCGCGACCACAGCGCTCGGTCGATCTCGCAGGCGCCATGTGCGGTCTTTGTCTCGACGATCAGGGCGTCGCCGTAGTCGAGGCGCTCGCCTGCAGCGTCCGTGGCCGCCACGTGGGAGTCGACGGTGATGCGTGCCTGTGGGTGGAGCAGCGTGGCGCGCTCGTACGTGGTGGTGAGCGTGGGCTGCAGGTCCAGGGCCGCGTCGCCCACCTCGGGGAACGTGGCGGCGAAGGCCTCGACGGTGTCGAGCACATCGAGCCCGTTCTGGGCGTCCAGCCACGAGCGGTGCTTGACGGTGTCTCCGCGCGACGAGCGGAGCTTGACCTCCACCGCGGCGAGGCCCGAGTCCACGTATTCGCGCGTCCGCACTTTGAACCGGCGGGGTCGCCTGCGGGCCGTGGCCAAGTAGCTGGCCAGGTCTGGAGTGTCGTAGTACACGGAGCGGTAGTGGGCCTGGCGGCAACCCTCGATCTCCAGCGCCCGGAGTCGAGGGGCCACCTGCGCCACCACCGAGGCCCACGTGTCGCGGTCCACCACGTACTTGCGGTCCACGCGAGTCTGCAGCGCGGCGCGCTCGTTGAGCGCCTCGAGGGTCACGCCCGGGAGGGCGTCCAGCATGCTCAGCCAGGTCATCGCGCCACCTCGGCGGTGGGGAGGGTGCCGGACTCGGCCGCGGGGAGGGTGCGCTCCTGGGCGACCTCGGCGTCGGTCGCGACCCCGACCCCGAGCCCAGCCCCGGCGTCGGCAAGGGCCTCATGCCTGTGGGCCTCGGCGCTGGCGGACCGGGCGGAGTAGCGGACGTCCACGATGGTGGTGTCGTTGACGGTGTCGATCTTGCGCACAATGAGGCGGTCCACGGTGGTGCCGAGCATCGCGCCGGCGAGGTTGCGCGCCTCGGCCTCGTCAAAGACTGCGCGGTCCAGCACGAGCTGGTGCTGGCGACCGCGGGCGAAGAGGCGCGGGCTATCACCCGCAGCGATCACTGCCACCAACACGGCCATGAGCGTGAAGCTCACGTAGGCGGAGATGGACGGGAAGCCGCCCAGCAGGCCCAGCGCGATCGCGGTGAAGTAGTACGCGATCTCGGCGTGGTCCATCTCGGCGGAGCGGAGTCGGATGATGGACA
Source organism: Demequina lutea (assembly GCA_003246255.1). Classification (GTDB taxonomy): domain Bacteria; phylum Actinomycetota; class Actinomycetes; order Actinomycetales; family Demequinaceae; genus Demequina; species Demequina lutea_A. The sequence continues at coordinate 10,676 of QKAX01000121.1, read as the reverse complement.
ACACCGCGAAGATGCCCAGGCCAAAGCCGAGCGAGAGGTCGGTGGTGGCCATCGCGTAGGTCACGCCCAGCACGCCCACGTTGATGGCCAGGAACGGCGCGATCATGTCCCGGCGTCGGTGGCGCGGGTAGTACAGGCCAAAGATAAGGGCGGCGATGGCCGCCAGATCGGCGGCGATGAAGACGAAGACTGACATGGGTTCCTCCAGGGATGCAGTGCCGGGGGCGGCTTGGTATCCATGTCACTGGGGAACCCTCAGAACCGGCGCAGATCGGTGGCAGAGGTGTGTGGCTGGGGCGTCGGGTGTCGCTATGAGCCTATTTAGCAGGTGCGACGCAACATGTGGGGACTGTAAGGACCGGTGCGGTGGGCCCCGGGCGCGGTCCCGGTCGCGGCCCTGGGCGCGCGAGCGGGCTCTCGCGACGACGCGGGGAATGCCCTGGCACCGCTGCCGATCCGGCGCTGGGTCTCGTGTGCAGTCACTTAGCGCTGGGAACGGGGCGGATTTCGACACTCAACGACTCAGCGGAGGAGGGGACGATCGCGGGGCTGCAGCGGCACCGGACGCACCCGCACCAGACGCACCCGGCCCCCAGACACCACACAGGCCCGGCGCGCGAGGAGGGGGAAAGGCACGGGGGGTCGTGTCTCGCGCGCCGGGCCACAGTGGTGAGGTGCGCCTCCTGGCAGATGAGGCGAACCGTTGCCTTTGGGGTTCGGCAGTTCCTATTCGACTCCCTGACCCTCAGAGCCAGCCAAGAGCCGCACCACAGCCCGCGCAGAGTTCGGGGGAGGGCTGGGCCCCGTTGGGGCATCGGTCACTTTCTCAGCAAACATGGAGGTGTCGGTGCTTGACTGTGTCCATGGCTAAGCGACGCATTCTTGTGGTTGACGATGAGGACAACCTCCGCACCATGCTCGCGGCGGCCCTGAAGTTCGAGGGGTTCGACGTGGAGCAGGCCGCCGACGGGCGGGAGGGGCTCAAGGCAGTCAAGGAGCATCGGCCCGATCTGGTGGTGCTCGACGTGATGATGCCCGAGCTGGACGGCTTTGGTGTGCTCAAGCGCATGCGCGAGGCCGGCGATCGCACGCCCGTCATCTTTCTCACTGCCCGCGACTCGTCGGGTGACACGGTGCAGGGCCTCGGGCTCGGCGCCGACGATTACCTGGCGAAGCCCTTCGCGCTCGAGGAGCTCGTGGCGCGGGTGGAGGCTGTGCTGCGTCGCATCGGCGGCTCGGCGGAGGCGGCGGACGTGCTGACGCTCGCGGATCTCACCATCGACGACGTTGCTCACCGCGTGACCCGCGGCAGCACCGAGATTCACCTCTCGCCCACAGAGTACAAGCTGGTGTCGTTCCTGGTGCAGAACACTGGCCGCGTCATGTCGCGGGGCCAGCTGCTCAGCAATGTGTGGGGCTACTCGCCCGACGATGACCCGTCGGTGGTGGAGACCTACATCGGCTACGTGCGCAAGAAGGTGGACGCGTTCGAGCCGAAGCTCATCCACACGATTCGTGGCGTGGGCTACACCATGCGAGTGCAGGAGTAATGGCGAGTCCTGGCGTCTCCCTGCGTTCTCGCGTGCTCATGGGAATGGGCGTGCTGGGACTCCTCGCGGTGTTCGGCTCGGTGGTGGTGACCTTCACAGTGCAGAGCTTCGCCATCGATCAGGTGGACCAGCGGCTCGTGTCCTTTGCCGGCGGTGACCATCATCAAGAGGGGCACACGCTCGAGTACTACCTGCAATATGCGGACAGGCTGGGCACCGGCCAGGGCTACGGCCCCGGCGGCGAGAGTCAGGACGGGTCCGACGATGCGGCGGGCTCGGGCGACGACGACGCGTGGGAGGGCGACGACGACGCGCCTGCCACCTCGGGCGCCATGCCAGAGACTCCGGCGCTGGACCCGGACATGGACTTTGGCGACGAGGCCCCGCCCTCGGATGCGCTGCGCGGCGTGATTGCACCGGATGGCACGTTCACCGTGCTGTTTGAGCCGAACGTGTATGCCAAGTCGGTGGGCAAGCCCGTGATTGACCTTGACGATCTGTCCACCTCCCACAACACGTACCTGACGGTTCACACCACTGAACTCGAGGAGTACAGGGTGTTGGCGCAGCCGTTGAGCGGCGGCGGCTGGGAGATCACGGCGCTGTCGATGCACAGCGTGGCGGAACTGACGCGCGATCTTGTGCTCATGGAGATCGGCGGCGTGACGGCGCTGCTGATGCTCATGGGCCTGCTGGCGTGGTGGGTAGTGAGCCTTGGCATCAACCCGATGCGCCGCATGGTGGACGTGTCCAGCCAGATCGCGCAGGGCGACCTGAGCGTGCGACTGCCTCACCCCGGCCACGGCCTCGAGGTGATCGAGCTCTCGCAGGCGCTCAACACCATGATTGGCACCATCGCGTCCAACCTGGAGGAGCGGCAACGCTCAGAGCAGCGCCTGCGCACCTTTGTGGCCGACGCCTCGCACGAGTTGCGCACCCCGCTCACCACGGTGCTGGGGTACGCGCAGCTGCACCGTAAGGGCGCGCTCGCGGACGCCGAGCTGCAGGACGATGCGTGGAATCGCACGGAGGCCGAGGCGAGCCGCATGCGCCGCCTGGTGGAGGACATGCTGGAGCTTGCCAGGTACGACGCCGAGCCTCAGCTGCAGATGTCCGAGGTGGACGTGCATCGCATGGCGCAAGAGGTGCTCGCCGATGCGACGCGCGCGCACGCCAAGGTGGAGTTTGCGCTCGAGGAGAGCCCTGTGGAGGCTGACATCCAGGCCCCCGTCACCGCGCTCGTGGATGCCGACCGCCTGCGCCAGGCGATCATCAACCTGGTGAACAATGCGGCGCAGCACGGCGCTCACCATGTGACGGTGACTGTCTCGGTGGTGGCTCACGGCGAGGGTCCCGAGGCTCCCGAGTTTGTGCATATTGCTGTGGCAGACGACGGCCCCGGCATGACGCCCGAGGTGGCGGCGAGGGCCACCGAGCGGTTTGTGCGAGGGGACGCGTCGCGGGCGCGCAAGACCGGTGGGGCTGGCCTCGGCTTGGCCATCACGGCCGCGATTGTTGACGTGCACGGCGGCGAGCTCACCATCGACTCGGTGCTGGGCGAGGGCAGCACCATCACCATCGCGGTGCCTGTCTAGCCGCAGTTCTGCTTGACCCTCTAGCGGCAGCGCCGCGCCTGTGGGACAATCGCTCGAAACGTTTCGACTCTCGGCGCGATGTCGCGCCGCCCGTTCCGCCAGAAGGTGCCCATGCAGTCCGGTCCCGCGCAGCACGAACCCGCGCCCTCCGCCTCGCCCGATTCCAACGCCGCGCCCGACCCCACAGCGTCGGACGTGTACCAGGAGCCGCAGGCGTACGCGGCACCCGTGGCGGGCGAACCGCTCGTGGTGCCTGATCAGGTGGTGGTGGCCGAGGGTGACTGGATCGCTCCCGACGATCAGCCCACGCCCGCGCCGCCCGCCAGCGAGGCGCGCGCCAACGCGGTGCTGGTGCTGCTCGCCTTTGCCGCCTTCATGTCGGTCACCAACGAGGTGGCCATCATCGGCCTGCTGAAGCCGATGGCGGCGTCGCTTGGCAGGCCCGAGGCGCAGATCGGCATCGGCGCCACTGTGTTTGCCGCCGCCGTGATGGTGCTCACCCTGCCGCTGGCGATCCTCACCACGCGCATGGTGCGCAAGTGGGTGGTGGTGGGCGCGCTCGCCCTGTTCATTGTGGGTGCGCTGGTGGGGGCCACGGCGGATACGTTCGCGCAGTTGCTGGTCTCGCGCGGCATCACGGGCTCGGCGCACGCGCTGTTCTGGGCGTCGGTCACGCCTGCGGCGGCTGGCATGTTCCCGCTTGCCCGACGCGGCAAGTCGGTAGCGCGGCTGCTGCTGGGGCCATCGGCCGCTGGCGTGGTGGGCCTGCCGGGCGTCACCTACATCGGGCAGCATTACGACTGGCATTTGCCGTTCTGGGTGCTCACAGTGGGCGCCGCGGTGGTGGCGGTGGCCATCTCCGCGATCATGCCCCCGTTCCGCACGGAGCAGTCCACCGTGGTGCGCGGCGACTTCCCGTCGCTTGCGCGGTATTGGCGAGTGATGGCTGTCACGGTGTTGAGCACGGCAGCGCTGTCGCTCACCTGGACGTACTACACGCCACTTGCGACGGAGCGGTTTGGGTACACGCAGCAGCAGGTGGTGTGGCTCATGATCCTGGGTGGTGCCGTGGGAGTGGGCACCACGTGGCTGGTGGCGAGGTTTCTTGACCGTTGGCCCGTGAAGTCGGTGGCCGTGGCGGAGCTTGGCATGGCGCTGGTGTTCGCGGGGCTCACGGTGCTGGGTGATGCGCCGTGGGTGCTCATCGCGATGCACTGCCTGCAAGGTGTGGCGTGGTCGATTCTGGTGGCGGCCCTGGTGAACTGGGCGCTGCGGCACTCGCCGTGGAGCTCAGACATTGGCAACGGGCTCTACAACTCGGTGTTCAACGCCGGCAACGTGGCGGGCTCGTGGCTGGGTGCCATCGTGGTGGCGTCATGGGGCGTCGACAGGCTCGCGCCCGTGTCGCTCGTGGCGGGTGCGGCGGCGTTCGTGATTGCCGTCACGGTGCCGCGTGAGCGGCCTGCCGGGCTGAGGAAGCGCCTGGCGCGGGCGGCATAACCTGCGGCGGGTTAGCCGACGGGGCCGGCCGCCTCGTCGTTCGTCTCACCGGCGTCGGCCGCGTACTCGGAGGGCGACGGCTGTTCTGCCGGGCTCACGTCGATGCGATCGGGAGTGGTGCCGGGGCCGGGGGCCGTTGCGGCGGAGGTCTCAAGCGACGTGACCTCCAGGTGCGAGGCAAAGCTCACGGAGTTGGCCCACCAGTCGGTGAAGGCTGTGGTGGCGGCCGCGAAGATGCCGGAGACGGCAACCAGATACGCGACCACCAGGATGATCGCCCCGGCCACAAAGTCTGCGAGTCCAAGAGCTCGATTGCCCGACATGTAGGTCCCCACCTCTCGTATAGCGGTCGCTGGATCCGACTCGCATGGCACTCCCGCGGAGGTGGGGGTTGCCATGCGAGTCGGCTGTCCATTGGCGCCTTCTCTAGTACCAACGTACGCGGAGCATTAAACGTTGGGTGGGACATGTCGGGTGAACAGCACATGGCGAGCGGTCGGTGTGACGGCGGCGCGGAGTGATGGCGCGCTCACTCGGCGGCGCACTGAACCCGGCCCGGGCGCTGGGCGTGGTGAGGGGTGGGTCGCTCTATGCGGTGGCGTCGAGCAGGCGGCTCAGCGAGCGCAGCGGCTCGCGCATCATCTGCTTGACGATGAGGGGGTTGGCCTCGGAGCCGGCGAGCAGCTCGAGCGTGGCCTCGCAGGTGACGTCGAGCGCGGCGGCGAACTCGCCGCGGGCCTCCAGCAGCTCGGCGCGGGCGTGGAGGATGGATCCGCGCAGGGCGAGCGTGATGGTGGGGGAGACGGCGAGCTCGGCCAGCTGCGAGTAGTGGCCCTCCGCGTCGTCAAGAATCTCGCCCGCGGTGATGACTCGGCCGGAGAGCATCAGCGTGCGGGCCGTGCCGATGCTGATGCGGATCAACTCGGTGAGCTCAAACTGGGTGGGGTCGTCAAGCACCAGGCGGGCCACGTCGAGCGCTTCTTCCCAGAGCAGCTCGGACTGGTCTCGGTTGCCCTCGAGCGCCAGCTCCATGGAGTGCCAGGAGAGTCGCTGCGCGAGGCGCAGGGCCGTGCCACGCGGCTCGATCTCAAACTCGCCGCGCAGGCGAGCGATCTCTTGGAGCGAGTGGTCCGTGGCCATGCGTTCGAGTGTATGTGACCTATTCCACAGCGCCAAGACTCAGAAATCAGAATTTTGGCCGATGGGTAACTTTTCTGCGCGCGGCGTTCCGGGCGCGACGGCCGTAGGCTCGTCGGTAGCCAAGGAGGGCTCGTGGGGATTCGCGGAACGATCGAACGCGCCGGCACAAATGCCGCGTGGGCGTTCGCGTGGGTATGGGTGGTCGCGGTGGCCATGGTGGTGGGATCCATCGCGGGTGCCGTGTGGACGCGCGCCGACGCGCTAACGGGTGCGGCGCAGTGGAGCCCTGCGTCGTTTGTGTGGGCCGGGCTGGGTGCCGTGGCGCTGCTCTCGCCGTTTCCAGTGGTGGTGCACCTCCTGTCGCGCGTGTTGGCCGGGCTCGCAGACCTGAGGCAAGCACGCGGGTTGGCCGGGCCGAGCAGTGGGCGCCAGATGTCTGTGGAGAGCGAGGGGTAGAGATGCCTGGGAACGACGCCGAGAAGGTGGACGCCGTGGAGTTGAGCGAGAGGCTGGGCGTGTGCGTGCCGCCGGCCGAGGGTGCTCAGCCGCCGCCGCTGCGTGTGCGTTCCGACACCGAGTCGCTGCGTTGGGTGATGACTGCCTGGTACGCGGGAGGGTCGCTGGTGGTGGCTGCCGTCAACGGCGCGAATCATCCCCCGCTCGACGAGTTTGGAAACCCCGGCCTGGGCTTCGGATGGCCCGCATTCTGGGTGGGGCTCTTTGCGGCGCTCGCGATCGGCGTGCCGTTCATGGTGCTGTTTGCGGTGGGTCAGCGCATTCTTGCCAAGCTGAACGAGGCCGCGTGATGCGCCTCGGTGGCGCGGCGAGGGTAGGTGCGGCCGTGGCGTCGGCCGTGCTGGCGTTGGCGTTGCTCACTGGTTGCGCCGCGCTCCGGGCGCCGAACGCGCCCGACGCCGAGCACGGGTTGGGTCTGCAGGTGCGGCAGGTGCAGGCGGTGGGGTCCGGCGGGGAGTGCGCATCGGTGTTGTTGCCCGGCGATGCCGGGACGCTGTGCGACGGGTCCGGGCTGGCGTACGACGTGGCGGAGGCCAAGCTGATCTCGCCCGAGGTGAGCCATGCGTCGGTGGTGGACGCGGGGGCGGGGCAGTATGCGATCTCGCTGGAGCTGACGTCGGCCGGGGCCGCGATTCTGCAGGCCATGACCACGGCGGCTGTCGCATCTGCGCCGCCGGGCAATCAGCTGGCGATCGTGGTGGACGGCGAGGTGCTCTCGGCGCCGGCGGTGGCTGAGCCTCTTACGGACGGGACCGTGCAGATCGCGGGTGGGTTCACGCGCGAACGGGCGAGCGAGTTGGCGGAGCGGATCGTCGGGTAGGGGTTGCGGGGCCGGTGGTTGGCTTCGGGGCCGGGCGCGCGTTGGTGCCGGGTGCGCGGTGTCGTCCCCTCGTCGGCGGGGATGTTGGTCGTCGATTTCCGTTATGCACAGGTTTCGGTTTCGACGCGCCTGGTGTGGGGTGTGCCCAGTAGGGTCGCGGCATGGCTCGATTGCTGCATTTTGCGGCAGCCGTTGCCCTTGGGGGGCTTGCGACTGCTGGACTGACCGCTTGTACGGGTGACGCCGAGGCGTCCCCTTCGCCCACGCCAGTGGTGACTGTCTCTACGGAGGCACCCTCGCCCACGCCGACGTTGACGGCCGAAGAGGAACTGCTGGCGCAGATTCCTGAGGATGCACGGGGTGAGAGCTTTCCGGAGGCGATCAAGTTTGCTGAGTTCTTCGTGTCGCAATGGGACCAGATGTACCGCACAAGGGATGCTGCATTATTCGCCTACATGTGTGACGACGACTGTGAGTTCTGCTCGACTAGCCTCGCCGAGTTCTACGAGATCGTCGAGACGAGTCGGACTGCCGAAGGAGGCGGTTTGGAAGTCGTCGCGGGATCGCAATCTGGGGGAGCTAGCGCGGATGGGCAGGTAGTCGTCACCTTTGACTTGGACGTCCGCGCATCCACCATCCTTGAACAGAGCGGCGAAATCGCCCACACGTATCCGGAAGAGGCGTTGTCGGTCGAAGTGGCGATGACTTACGAAGGCGAACACTGGCTTGTACAACGTGTTGGCTCCGAGGCGAGATGAGCACACTGTGAACCTGCTCAACCTCCCAGCAATTGTCGCAATCGCGCTACTCTCCACCGCGGCAACTAACGGTGGCAATGGCCAGGGCCACTTTGACGGCTCGACTGGAGATCAGGGTGTTGGTGTCAGCGGGCAATACGATGCGTCCTCGGAGGGCCCTGGCGGTCTACCGAGATATATGAAGCCAGGAGACTGGCTAACTCGGCACGCAATCTGCCTAGAGGACCTGCCTGATCCGAACGCGTGGCAGACGACTTCAATCTCGTACCCGGCTGACGGGCTCCATCCGTGTGTGAATCCGGTGCCGGTGCCGTACTGTCCGGAGGGTCAGATCGGACTGGAGCCGAGATGGCTGTCGAGAGCGATGTTGGATGGCACGCACGAGCCGTGGATACGCATCTCTTCACACGAGTGCGCGGCGAGCACTGTGAGCGGACTTGCCGCGCAGGCGTGGGCCACGATGCCGATCGTGCCCACCACCTATACGATCCAACCCGCCACTGGCTGGGCGATCGCTGAGTTGGGTGTGATCCCGATCGCGGATCCGACGCCGCAGACCATGGACGTGGTCATCATCGGCACCCCGGTGATCATTCGTGCGGTGCCCACGAGCTACACGTGGAGTGTGGACGACGGCTCGGCCTGGACCACCACCGACCCTGGCAAGCCGTACGACCAGGGCGGCCACGCCATCGGCCTGGCAAGATCCGAACACCGCGCGGCCATGACGCTGACGACCACGTGGCGGGGCGAGTACTCCACCGACGGCGGTGCCACCTGGGCCGATGCGCCGGGAACGGCGACCACCACGTCGGGCACCGTGGCGTTCCATGTCTACAACCCGCACACACACTTGGTGGACTGCGACGTCAACGGCTACTGCGCATCGGGCAACTCGGCCCCAGCGATCCCCAAAACGCTGCTGGACCCGGACGCCGACGGCATCGACAACTACCTCATCCCCGACAACCAGATCGACGCCTACCTCGACGCACGCGACGCCGGACGAACCTGGACCGGCACCGCACGCAAGGACGCGGGGTAGGGCGTCGGGCCTGCTCATGGGGCTCTCGGCGCGTTACCAAACCCCAGTATTGGGGGCTTGTGCGTCGCGATGGGCATAGCTAGATTCGGCTGGCGACGGACCAAAAGTAGATAGTTACGAGGGGGAACACCCGATGGGAAGCCGTGGACTTCGTTATGTGAGCGCCATGAGCGCAGCCTTGGCGCTTGTAGTGGTTGGTGCCCCTTCGGCTCTGGCGCAGAGCCCGTCCGACGCCGCCGAAGCTGGCTCGGCGCTCGCCGACCTCGCCGAGACGAGCACGGCACCCGAGCAGGACGTGCTCGACGATGCGGTGGCTGTCACGGCAAGCCCGGCGGATAGCGCCGGTGAGTACGCGGATGTGGCGGGGGACGTGGCGATGATCCCGCTGACGTCGGACGCACCGATCATCCTGGGATCCGACGAAGAGATCCCGTTCGAAGTGACAGTGGTCCAACCCCAGGACACCGTGGCGCGGGCCGAACAGGTGACCGACGGTGTGATTGGATTCGACTCCGAGAACGGATCCGTCACTGTTCCCGTCCCCAAGGAGGATGGCTCGGTCCAGGTGGCGATCGTCATCGACGGGTCAGACGCGCCGACCGAGTACGAGTTCGCCTTGGGCGAGGGGCTCGACATCCGCCAGTACCCGGACGGCTCGATTGGTGTCTACACGGCCGCAGATGAGTTCGTGGGTGGCATCGCCGCTCCGTGGGCAACCGATGCGAATGGTGTCGCTGTGCCTACGCGATTCGAGGTGCGTGGCGGCAGCGTGTTCCAGGTGGTCGACCACCAGTCGGGGGATTTCGCCTATCCGATCGTCGCTGATCCGTGGCTCGGCAAGGCACTCATCAGCAAGACTCGTTGGGATGGGAGCATCCTTCGCGTCTACCCGACGGACTGGGCGGTATGTAAGCACTGGTACAGCGTGTGCGCAGGCGCTGGCGCGCGCTGGGCGGCGTGGGACGAGGTGAAGGCCAAGACCCCAGGGACGCGTGAGAACACATCTTCGATGCGTGACCAGTTGTACTGCCACTTCGACTTTGTTCGCTTCCGCGCTCCCAACAAGGAGAGCTGGAATCTCGATGAAGGGCGACCGAACGTGAGCTACGCCACCATGGTTCAGAAGTCGTGTAACCCGTGATGAAGAGGTCGGGCGTTGTGATGCTCGCCTCGGGTGCGGTGCTCGTGATTGTCGCAGCTGCCTTGGCGGTGAGGTTCTGGAACATTTTCGACGCCGAGACCATCGAGTACCTCGAGGCCGGAGGGGACTGGGCGATGCTGCTGCTGAGCCCCGTGGCCGCCGCGGCCGGCGTGGTGCTCGTCGTGGTCGCCGTGATACGTCACCTCGTGACGCGGCGGCAGTGAGGCGAGGTCTAGCGGGTACGGCGCCGATGCTCGAGCCGCTGGCGGCCCACGCTACCGCGCAGCGAGGGTGTCGCTCACGAGGCGGTTCATGGAGACGCCGGCCAGCGCGGCCTCGATGGCGAGCGCGCGGTGGCGGGCGGGCGTGCGGCGCACCACGAACTTGCCCGAGTAGGTGCGGTCGGCCAGAGCTGCGGGTGGCGTGGAGCCCTCGGCGACAAGCTGAGCGACTACCTCGTCTACCAAGCGCCGGATGCCCGCGAAGGCGGCGTGCTCGTCGGCATCGAGCCACGACAGTGACGGGAACTCGGCCACCGTGCCCACGAACTCGGAGTCCTCGGGAGACCAAGACACCTGGTAGGTGTAGTGGTTGGTGTTCACTGCAGGTCT
>QKAX01000027.1 GCA_003246255.1 Demequina lutea | reverse complement strand
AACGCGAAAAGCCGCTCCGAAGAGCGGCTTCTGCGGTGCTGTCTCCACACCACGTATTCGCAACAACCTGCGGTTGTTGCTCTACGAACTCAATCGCCTCGGCAGTTGAAAGCACGCTTTCACTGCCCTCGGCTCAATCGCTCGTGGAGCTGAGGGGACTCGAACCCCTGACCCCCTGCATGCCATGCAGGTGCGCTACCAGCTGCGCCACAGCCCCGTGATCTTGCGATCCCGTGCCCCTGAGGGCTAGACGATACTAGCCGATGTTTCGCGACAAGTGTTAATCGGCGGCCCACCCCGTCACAGCGAGCGAACGGCCGACGGCCCGATCGCGTAGCGCTCGAGCGACCACGCCGCATTGCCGCGCTTGCGCAACACATTCCAGCGCCCGTGCTCAAGCTTTCCGAGCGTCGTGGAGTAGGCGTCGAGGCCCATCAATGCGAGAGTTCCGGCCGTGATCGCACCTCCATGGCTCACGGCGATCACGAGCCCCAGATAGTCGCTCAGCTCATCCAGGCACGAGGCCACGCGGGCCGCGACGGTCGCCGAGCTATCCCAGCCGGCGATGCGCGGGTCCAGGCCTGCATGCCGCCGCGCGTACTCGTCGGGCCAGCCCTCGCGAATCTCGTCCCACGTGAGCCCCTCCCACTCGCCGTAGGAGCGCTGCGTGAGCCGCTCGTCGGCGTGAAGCTCCACACCCGACGCCGAGGCCAGGGCATCGGCCGTCTCGCGTGCTCGCGACAAGGGAGACGTGAGGAGCAGGTCGGGGGCGCCGTACTCGCTCATGAGCGCCTGCGCCGTCGCGGCGGCCTGCGCGCGCCCCGCGTCGCCCAGCGGCACGTCGAGGGAGCCCTGCAGGCGGCCCTCAGCGTTGTACGCGGTGGCGCCGTGGCGAACGAGGATGATGGTGGTCAATAGATCGGTCCCGCCGGTCCGGTGGGCACCGCGCCTGCGCCCGCGTTGTGCCGCTCGAGCGTCCAGCGACCCTCGCGGCTGCGCGCGACGCGCGACCACGCCGTGTTCTCGAGGTGGCCCAGCGTGAGCCCCGTGAGGGGCAAGCCGAGAAGTTCCAGCAACAGCATGCGCCCGGCCGAGCCATGGGAGACGAACAGCAGTTCTCCCCCATCGCCCACGCGATCGGCCCAATCGAGCGCCGCCTGCTGCACGCGCGAGGCGAGCTCGTAGTGCGTCTCGTAGCCCTCGATGCGCGGCTCGCGGCCGGACTGCCACCGCGCGAACTCCTCCGGGAAATCCATCGCGCGCTGGTCCGAGAGCATGCCCTCCCACACGCCGTACGCGCGCTCCGCGAGGCGCTCGTCCGTGTGGATCGTGACGTCGCGGCCCTCGCACAGGATGCGCGCGGTCTCCTGCGCGCGGCCAAGGTGAGACGAGACCACGGTGACGCTGGGAGTGAGCTCGGCCCACAGGCCGTGGCGCGCGGCGGCGGCCTGCGCGCGACCCGTGTCGTTGAGCGGGATGTCGGACGAGCCCTGAATGCGGTGCTGGAGATTCCAGTCCGTCTGGCCGTGACGGACGAGCGTCAGGCGGGTCACAGGTCTTCGGGAAGGGCCACCACGGGGCAGTCCTTCCAGAGGCGCTCGAGCGCGTAGTACGCGCGATCCTCTTGGTGCATGACGTGCACGATGACGTCGTTGAAGTCCAGCAGCGCCCAGCGGCCCTCGCGCACGCCCTCGCGGCGCACCGCCTTGACTCCCTGCTTGAGCAGTTCCTCTTCGATCCCCTCGGCGATCGCGACCACCTGACGCTCGTTGGTGCCGGTGGCCATGAAGAACACATCCGCCAGCGGCATCTGCGCGCTGACGTCGAGAGCGACGAGGTCCTCGGCCTTCTTGTCTGCGGCTGCGCGCGCGGCGGTCTCGGTGACGCTCAGGGCGCGGTCGGTGGCGCTCATCCGTTCATCGTCACGTTGTAGATGACCACGCCAAGAACAAACACAAGAGCTCCGATCACGCCGAGGTGGAGCCACTTGAACTCGCGTGCCTCGGGCTGGGTGGGGACCTCGAGGCGGCGGATTGAGCCCGTCGCCGTCACATCGGTCGTGTAGCCGGCCTCGCCCGGCACGCCGCCGGCCGGGGTGCCGACGCCGGGGAACGCCACAGTGGGCTGCGCCCCGGTAGCCGCTGGGAACTGACCCGCGGTGGGCAACTGGCCCGACGCAGGGGTCACGCCACCAGACACGGGAGGGATCTGGCCGGTCTGATACAGCTGGCTGAAGTCGGGCCTGGGGGCCTCCGCCACGGGAGTGAAGTCATTCACATCCGTGACGGGAGTGGGGGCCGCCTCGAGAGGGTGCCAGGCCGGAGAAGGCGCCTCGCTGACGGGAGAGGGCTCCGGCTGCGCCGGAACCTCGGTCACCGCGCCCCATGCGGGGGTAGCCCGCTGCTGCACCTGCGGCACATCACCGCTCGACGCCGCGAGAGCCTCGGCCCATGAGAACGGGTCGGCTTCCTCCGCGACCTCGGGATCCCGGGTCGGGTGCTCGACGGGCTCGCCCCAGCGGGCGGAGTCCTGCTGCGCTGGCAGCGGCGGCTGCGCGGCCCAGTCTGCGGGGCTCCACTGGCCGAGCGACGCCTGGTCCAACTCCGACTCGCGCGGTGCGACAGCGATGGTATCGCCGAGGTCGGAGTCGTCGTCCTCGGACCACTCGTCACTCGCCCGCTCGGGCTCGCTCGCGGGCACCACCTCGCCCCAGGTAGCGGGACGCGGGCCATCGTTCAGGCTCCCTGAGGCTCGCTCAAGGCCGGACATCGCCTCCTCGGCAAGCCGCCGAATCTCGTCGGCGCCACTCAGCGCCTCCTCAACCGGCGCTGCCGCGTCCGACGTGTCGGCCGCCGCCTCGCTGGACTCCTCCACGGGCGCAGGCACAGCGTCGGCGACAGCCGCATCGTCCGCAGGCGACGTGGGCACTTGACCAGCGAAGAGGCCGCTAAAGAGGCGTGCGCGAGCCTCCCTGTCGTCCGCAACGTCGGGCTCTGCCTCACCAAGAACCGGAACCGACAGCGACGGCGCCTCGGCACCGGCCTCGGAGCGAACGTCGTCGGCGAAGTCGAACGTGGGCGTGTAGACAGCCGGGGCCGAGTCCTCGTCCTGCGACAGCTCAGCGGAGTCGGCCTGGGCCGATGCCTCGTCGGCGGGCACGTCGGCGCCCGCGGGCTCGTCATCGGCGGGCTCGACCACGTCGTCGGGCTCAGCGTCGAACGACTCGGGGGCTGCCGGCGGGGTCCATAAGGATTCAGCAGGCTCGGCGGCGTGCACCTGCTGGCGCGCCACCTCGCGCTCGCCAAAAGGATCCCAATCGTCCTCTGCGTCGTTCGATGGGCTCGTCACTGTCCACGTCGACTCGAGGTCCTGCTGACGCCACTGGCGGGCAGGCTCAGCCGTCGGCGGTGCCCAGAAGCTCGGCGAGGGCGACGTCGCGTCAGGGGCTCGCTGCGCCCACGGCGCCGCAAAGTCCTCACGCGCAGGCTCGGCGGCAGGTGGCGCGAAGACATCGGACGCCGGGGCGTCCGCGGTGGCTGGCGGCGCGAAAGCCTCGGGTGCGTACGAAGGAGTGACCGGCTCGGCCGTCAACTCAGCCGGGGGCTCAAACGCATCGCGTACGGGCTCGACTGGCTCCTGCTCACGGCCCGCGGGCTGCCAGGACGGCGCCTGGGGCTCGGGGAACGCCTCGGGTCGCGCGGGGTGACGGGGAGCGAGGTCCTCGGGCGTGACCACGCGGAACTCCTGCGAGGCCAGCAGGGCATCGTGCGCCGCCTTCTCGGCCTTCTCGCGCGCCAGCTTCTCCTGCTCGGCGATGCGCTCCGGCGTAAGGACGGGGATCTGACCGGTTGCGATCATCTCCTCTTCAGCCGTCCACGTCTCCATGGGGTTGTTGAGGCGCTCGAGGCGGCGACGATCGCGGCGCGACAGGTGGTTCGGGTCCACCAACGGGGCATCCTCCGGTGCGTGGGCCTCGTCAAATGGGCGCGCTGCTGACACGCCCGCGGCCGCTTCTTCGAGGGCGCGGCGTTCGCGGCGCGACAACGGCGCGTCAGCCATCAAGTCCTCCGAGGTATAGCCCATGCTCAACGATGTACTCGGCAACACGATCCGGAACCAGGTACCTCAAAGGAGCCCCGGTTGCGGCCCTGCGCCGAACAACCGTCGAGGATACCCCCACTTCGGGGGTCTCGACCACTACGTGAGTCGCATCCGAGCGTGGTTCGCCGTGCCCGGGACGGGCAACTCCAACGAATCGGGCGAGCTCCTTCAGGCGGCTCGCATCGCGCCACTCGTCCAGCCGGGCAAGCGCATCGGCCCCGGCAATGAAGAAGAGCTCCGCATCCGGCAACTGCGCGTGCAGGTCCGCAAGGGTGTCGACTGTAAAGGTCTCGGTGCCGCGCGCGATGTCCACATCCGACACCTCAAGACGGTCATCGTCCATCACTGCAAGCCGGCACATATCGAGCCGCTGCTGGGGTGTAGCCGCCGACGGCCCCTTGAAGGGTTGCTGCAACGTGGGCACGATGATGACGGTATCCAGCGCGAGGGCCGCGTGTACCTCGCTGGCGACAACCAGGTGCCCCAGGTGAATCGGGTCGAACGTTCCCCCCAGAACGCCGACGCGGCGGTCACTCACCCTGATGACGGGTACCGACGCTCCTAAAGGCATAGGTGACGAACAACAGGCCCATGAGGCCGGCGAACGCCAGCAGGCCAACGGCCACGGGCGGGATCGACGACTCGGCGTGCGCGCTCTCGACGGCAGCTGCGAGGATCGTGGTCACGGTGACTCCTTGTCCATTCGTTCGGACCAGTATGTCACGCGGTGGCCCTCGTCCGGGACGTCTGGCCAGCGTGTGCGCTAGGGGCGAATGTGGCCGTCGCCGTAGACGATCCAGGTGGTCGTGGTGAGTTCTGCCAGGCCCATCGGTCCGCGCGCGTGCAACTTCTGGGTGGAGATGCCAATCTCGGCGCCCAGCCCAAACTGCCCGCCGTCAGTGAAGCGCGTCGAGGCGTTCACCATGATCGCGGCCGAGTCGAGACCCGCCACAAACCTGTCCGCCGCGCCGATGTCGTCGGTGACGATCGCCTCCGTGTGGCCCGTCGAGTAGCGGCGAATGTGCTCCATCGCATCGTCGATGTTGTCCACGATCTTGACGGCGAGATCCGCCGAGAGGTACTCGGTCGCCCAATCCTGCTCTGTGGCGGCCATGATGCGGGCCGCCTCGGGAGCGAGCGCCGTCGCGGCATGGTCCGCGTGGAGCGTCACGTCCTTGGCCGCGAGCGCCTCCATCACCGCCGGCAGCACCCGCGCTGCGGCATCCTTGTGAACCAACAGCGTCTCGGCGGTGTTGCACGTGCCCAGGCGCTGAGTCTTGGAGTTGAGCACAATGTCCACGGAGCGCTGCACGGGTGCGGAGGCATCGAGATAGACGTGGCAGTTGCCCTCGCCCGTCTCGATCGCGGGCACCGTGGACTCACGCACCACTGTCTGGATGAGGTCGCGGCCTCCGCGCGGCACCAGCACGTCCACGAGGCCGCGGGCCCCCATCAACACGCGCGCGCCCTCGCGGCCGTATGCGTCGATCGACTGCACGGCGTCGCGGGGCAGGCCAACTGACTCGAGAGCATCCTGCAGCACGGCCACGATCACCTCGTTGCTCGACTGCGCGGCCGAGCCCCCACGCAGTACCGCCGCATTGCCAGACTTGAGGCACAGGGCGGCAGCGTCCACAGTGACGTTGGGACGAGCCTCGTAGATCATGCCCACCACACCCATCGGCACCGCCTTCTGCACGAGGCGCAGGCCGTTGGGAAGCGTCGAGCCTCGCTTGACCTCCCCGACCGGGTCGGGCAGCGACGCCACAAACCTCAAGGCGCCTGCGATGTCCTCGAGCCGCGCCGCCGTCAGCGTCAGGCGATCCAGCAGACCCTCGCTCATGCCGTTGGCGCGCTCGCGCTCCACGTCCACCGCGTTGGCGGCGATGATGCGGTCGGCCTGGTCCGTCAGCGCCACCGCCATCGCCTCAAGCGCCTCATCCTTTGTCAGACGCGTGGCGGTAGCGAGCGCACGCGATGCGACCTTCGCGCGACGGCACGACTCGAGAACTGCCGCTTCGACGTCGGCGTTGATGGCGGTGTCAGTCATGCCGCAAGTGTAGGCGCATGCGTGTGGGCCGGTCAGGGGGCGTCTGGCACCTCCGGCCGGTGCCTGCCGCGATACTGGAGCCATGGCTCTCACAGCGATCACCAGCCCCGACTTTCCCACCGCCGTTGCCGACGCCCCGCACGTCGCGCTGTTCATGCATGGCTACGGCTCAAACGAGCGGGACCTGCCCTCGCTTGCGCCGATGATCCTGGGAGACACCCCGTGGGCCTCGCTGCGTGCGCCGCTCGAGATGGGCTTTGGCGCCCACGCGTGGTTCCCGTTGCCTGCCAACCCTCTCGCGTGGCGGGACCCCGAGCCGATCATGGCGTCCACGAACGCCATCTGGGAATGGGTTGACGCGAACGTCCCGGCCTCAGCGTCGCTCATCACTGTGGGCTTCTCGCAGGGAGGCATGATGGCGTCGCAACTCCTGCGCACGCACCCGGAGCGCATTCACCGCACCGTGGTCTTCTCAGGCCTCATGCTCGAGGACCCGATGCCGGCCGATGCCGTGCTCGCCGAGTCTCGCCCGCGCGTCTTCTATGGTCGCGGCGACTCAGACCCCGTGATCATGGATGTGATGGAGCAGCACGTCGAGTCGTTCCTGCGCGAGCACGCCACGCTCGACTTCCACGTCTACGCGGGCATGGGTCACTCGGTCAACGACGCCGAGCTCGCGGACGTGAGGGCGTTCCTCGCGCGCTAGACCACCACAAGATCGTCGATGTGGATGAGCTCGCGCGCGTAGTGCTCGCCGAGCGCCTCCCGCAGAGCGTCGGTCGACAGGCCCTTCATACGGCTCGCCTCCTCGGCCGAGAAGCCCGCGAAGCCCCGCGCCACCACAGCGCCGTCGCGACGTACGAGGTCAACGGGCTCCCCCGCCTCGAATGACCCGCGTACCTCGACCACGCCGGCAGCGAGCAGCGACGCGCGACGCCCGGCCACCGCACGCGCGGCGCCGTCATCGAGCACGATCTCCCCGCGCACGCGCGCCGCGTACGCCAGCCACTGGAGGCGTGTGGTGTCGCGCTTGCCAGTGATGTGGAACAGCGTGCCCACGTCCTCGCCCGCGATCGCGCCCTCGACGTCGGCAGCGCCAGCGAGCACCACGGGGATGCCCGATGCCGTCGCGAGGGACGCGGCCTCGAGCTTGGTGACCATGCCTCCCGTGCCCACGGCCGACCCACGGCGCGAGATGTCAATCCCGGCCACGTCCTCGGGCCTCAGCACCTCGGAGATGCGCTCTGCACCCGGGCTATCGGGGGCCGCCGTGTAGAGGCCGTCGACGTCCGTGAGCAGCAGCAACGCGTCCGCGTGCACCACCGTGGCCACGAGCGCCGCAAGGCGATCGTTGTCGCCAAAGCGAATCTCGTCGGTGGCGACTGTGTCGTTCTCGTTGACGATGGGCACGATGCCCAGATCAAGAAGGCGATTGAATGCCCGCTGCGCGTTGCCAAAGTGCTGGCGGCGCACCATGTCGTCGGTCGTGAGGAGCACCTGGCCCACGGTGATCTCGTGGGCGGCGAACGCGGCCGAGTACGCGGCCACGAGGATTCCCTGGCCCACCGACGCGGCAGCCTGCTGCAGCTCGAGGTCGCGCGGACGCGCGGGCAGGCCCAGCGGCCCGATCCCGGCAGCAATGGCACCGGACGTCACCAGCACGATCTGCCTGCCCGCGTCGTGCTGCGCGGCCAGGACGTCGGCAAGGCGGGTCACGCGGTCAGGCGACAGGCGCCCGTCCGGTCCCGTCAGCGACGATGAACCAATCTTGACGACGACGCGCCTCGCCGAGGCGATGACGGCACGCTGCTGACCCACTGACCCTCCGATTACTCGTCGCTGCTGGGATCTGTCCAGTGTCCCGCATCGCGTTCGGTCCACAGTTCCTGACGCGCGGCGGCCTTCCCGTCCATCTTGTCCTTGAACTCCTGGCGCTTCTCCGCACGCGTGGCGCGAGGGGCGCGGTCGAAGTCCTCGATGCGCTGGTCCGTGCCACGGCGGCCGAGCAGCTCGGCGCCAGCGGACATCGTGGGCTCCCAGTCGAACACCACTCCGGTGCCGCGTGTGCCGATGACCACCTGTGCACCAGGGACGGCGCCGGCTTTGAACAGCTCGTCTTCCACGCCGAGGCGGGCCAGACGGTCTGCGAGGTAGCCCACGGCCTCGTCATTCGTGAAGTTCGTCTGACGCACCCACCGCTCGGGCTTGGCTCCGCGCACCTCGAAGTAGTCCTCTGCGCCGTCGCGCACATGCCGCACGGTGAAGCCGCCATCGTCCACTGCCCTGGGGCGCAGCACGATCGGCGCCTTTTCCAGCACCGGCGCCTTGTCGCGCTCCGCCTGCACCATCTCGGCGAGGGCGAATCCAAGCTCCTTGAGCCCCTCGTGGCTCACCGCGCTCACCTCAAAGACCGGCATGCCTAGCGCCTCGAGGTCGGGACGCACCATCTGGGCAAGCTCGCGTCCATCCGGCACATCGATCTTGTTGAGCACGATCACCTGAGGACGCTCCGCCAGCGGCGTGCCTGCGATGTGAGCATCGCCCGAGTAGGCGCGCAGCTCGTGCACGATCGCCTCGAGGTCGCCCAGGGGGTCACGGTCGGACTCGAGGGTCGCCGTGTCGAGCACGTGCACAATGACAGAGCAGCGCTCGATGTGGCGCAAGAAGTCGTGTCCGAGACCCTTGCCCTCCGAAGCCCCGGGGATCAGACCCGGCACATCGGCCATAGTGAAGCGCGCCGAACCCGCCGACACGACGCCCAGGTTGGGCACCAACGTGGTGAACGGGTAGTCGGCAATCTTGGGACGAACGCGGCTCATCGCGGCGATCAGCGACGACTTGCCCGCACTCGGGTAGCCCACGAGCGCGACGTCGGCGATGGACTTGAGCTCAAGAACAACTGTCGCTTCTTCGCCGGGCTCTCCCAGCAGCGCGAAGCCGGGAGCCTTGCGCTTGGTCGTGGCGAGGGCCGCGTTGCCGAGGCCCCCACGGCCACCCTCCGCCACCACAAACTCGGCGCCGTCACCCACGAGGTCGGTGAGCACCTCACCCGCGGAATCACGCACGATCGTGCCGTTGGGCACGCTGAGGCGCAGATCGTCAGCATTCGCGCCGTGACGCATGTCACCGGCGCCCTGCTTGCCGTTGGCCGCCTTCTGGTGGGGTGCGTGGTGGTAGTCGAGCAGCGTGGTCATCTGCGCGTCCACCACGAGAATCACCGAGCCGCCACGCCCGCCGTTGCCGCCGTCGGGCCCGCCCAGCGGCTTGAACTTCTCGCGGTGCACGGAGGCGACGCCGTGGCCGCCCGCGCCAGCGGTGACGTGCAGCGTCACGCGGTCAACGAACGTGGCCATGAGGGCTCCTTACATAAAGCAACAGGGGCGCCACCCGCGGTGACGCCCCTGTGCGAAGACAAAACTTAGTTGGCGGCGACGATGTCCACGTACTTGCGGCCACGACGCTGACCGAACGACACAGCGCCGGCCTCGAGGGCGAACAGGGTGTCGTCCTTGCCACGACCGACGTTGTTGCCGGGGTGGAAGTGGGTGCCACGCTGACGCACGATGATCTCGCCAGCGTTGACGACCTGACCGCCGAAGCGCTTCACGCCGAGGTACTGGGGGTTCGAGTCACGACCGTTGCGCGAGGAGCTCGCGCCCTTCTTGTGTGCCATGAGCTATTCCTCGCTTACTTAATGCCCGTGACCTTGAGACGGGTCAGGTCCTGGCGGTGACCGATGCGCTTCTTGTAGCCGGTCTTGTTCTTGTACTTGAGGATGTGGATCTTGGGGCCACGCTCGTTGCCCACGACCTCGGCGGTCACCTTGACCTTGGCAAGGTCCTTGGCGGCCGACGTGACCTTCTCGCCGTCCACAACCAGCAGGGCCGACAGCTCGATCGTCGAGCCGGCGTCGGCCTGCATGCGGTCGACAACGACGATGTCGCCAACCGACACCTTCTCCTGTCGGCCGCCGGCCTTCACAATCGCGTACACCATGATGAGTTCCTCTTGAAGCTCGTTCGATGGCCCCTAAGGGGCCGGTTTCTCCCGCCGCAGCCGCTCCCGTGAGAGGGCGCAGGCAGGGCTAGACGCTAACGCGCCGACAGACAACTATACGTGTTCGGCGGGCCCCAGGTCAATTGGACTCGGCGGGCGCGTCGTCCTCAGTGGCGGCGCCTGCGTCAGCCTGCACCACCTCACCCTCGATGACCACCTCGTCGTGCGCGTGATGCGCCTTCTCGGCAGCCGCCGCGATGGATGCGAGCGTGGCCTTCACCGCCGCGCGCGCCTCCTCCCGGTCGTCAAGGGCGTGAGTCTCGGCGGCCTCCTCGACCGCCTGCTGCTGGGGCGCCTGCTCCTCCGGCTTGGCCTTGGAGCGGGCACCGCGGCGGCGAGACGACGGCTCGGGCTGCTTCTCGCTTGCCTCACCCACAGGCTCACCGTGCACCAGGAAGCCACGACCCTTGCAGCACTCACACGTGGTCGAGAACGCCTCGACAAGGCCCTGTCCCACGCGCTTGCGCGTCATTTGCACGAGGCCAAGCGAGGTGACCTCGGCCACCTGGTGCTTGGTGCGATCGCGCGAGAGGCACTCGATGAGGCGGCGCAACACACGATCGCGGTTGGCCTCGAGGAGCATGTCCACGAAGTCGACCACGATGATGCCGCCGATGTCGCGCAGACGCAGCTGGCGCACGATCTCTTCGGCCGCCTCCAGGTTGTTGAGCGTCATCGTCTCTTCGAGAGTGCCGCCCTTACCCACAAACTTTCCGGTGTTGACGTCAATGACTGTCATGGCCTCGGTGCGGTCGATCACGAGCGAGCCACCCGAGGGCAGCCACACCTTGCGGTCCATGCCCTTGGCGAGCTGCTCGTCGATGCGGTGCGAGGCGAAGACGTCGCCGTCGCCCACGAACTTGTGCAGACGGGCCGCCAGATCCGGCGCCACCTGACCCACGTAGGCGCTCAGCGAGTTCCAGGTGTCGTCACCCTGAATCGTGAGCGACTCGAAGTCCTCGTTAAAGATGTCGCGCACCACGCGGATCGCCATGTCGGGCTCGCCACGCAGCAACGCCGGGGCCTTGCCGCGCGAGGCCTCGGCCTCGATCGACTCCCACTGGCGCTTCAGACGCTCGACGTCGGCGCGCAGCTCCTCCTCTGACGCCCCTTCGGCGGCCGTGCGCACAATCACCCCAGCATCGGCAGGGATGACCTCACGCAGCAGCTTCTTGAGGCGGTTGCGCTCCGTGTCGGGCAGCTTGCGGCTGATGCCCGTCACGCCCCCACCGGGCACGTACACCAAGAAGCGTCCGGCGAGCGAGATCTGCGACGTGACGCGCGCGCCCTTGTGGCCGATCGGGTCCTTGGTGACCTGCACCATGATCGTGTCGCCCGGCTTGAGCGCGAGCTCAATGCGCTTGGGGCGACCCTCGAGCCCGGCGGCATCCCAGTTGACCTCGCCTGCGTACAGCACGGCGTTGCGCCCGCGGCCCACGTCCACGAACGCGGCCTCCATACCGGGCAGCACATTCTGAACTCGACCCAGGTACACGTTGCCCGCCATGGACTGCTGGGCCTGGTGGGACACGTAGTGCTCCACCAGCACGTCATCCTCGAGCACGGCGATCTGAACGCGGCCGTCCTTCTCGCGCACCACCATGTCGCGCTTGACCGACTCGCGGCGCGCGAGGAACTCGGCCTCGGAGATCACGGGGCGTCGGCGCTGGCCGTCGCGTGACTCGCGGCGACGCTGGCGCTTGGCCTGCAGTCGCGTGGAGCCCTGCAACTGGTCATCGCTCGTGGTGGAGGACGACGCCGCTCCGGACGATGTGCGCGACCCGCGGCTACGACGCCGACGGCGACGTGACGACGTGCCGCCCTCGCTCTGTTCGCCGCCGTCCTCGGCGTCGGCTACGGCGTCGTCCGCCTGGTCCTGATCGTCCGACGCCTCGTCGGCACCATCCATCCCATCGCCTGGCTCGCCCTCGCCGCGCCTCTTGCCGCGTCCGCGGCCGCCACGGCGTCGGCGACGCTTGCCTGCGGCCGAGTCATCGTCCATGCCGTCGTCGCCGAAACCCTCAGTGCTCTCGCTGGGCGTCTCAGCGGCCTCTGACGCGGGCGCATCGTCTGTCGCCGCCGCCTTCTTGGCACGGGAGCGAGTGGTGCGGGTCTTGGTCGCTGGCCTCTCGGCCTTCTCGGCGTCCGCAGGGGCGGCGTCGGACGCGGCGGTGGCCCTGGATCGACTCGAGGTGGGGGCCTTTGCCTCGTCGTTGGCGACGGGCGGCCCAGCAGGGGCCGAGGCCCTCCGCGGTGCGCGCTTGGGCTTCTCCGCAGGAGTCTCCGGCGCCGGCTGGGGTGCCTGGAAGATCACTGCATTCGGGTTGGTGGTGTTGTCCTCGCTCACAGCGGGTACCTCAATAGCGTCAAGCCGACCACACGTCCGGCCCGGCGTCCTCGTCGGTCGTCACTCGCGGTGACGGAAGTCTGATGGTCGCGGCAAACGTACCGGGGAAGGCGCCTGGCGGGGTGGCCGCCGGCTGCCATGGCCGTGACGTCAGTCGCGCGGTGCGCGCCCGTGTGGGGGCGCTGACCTGGGACCATTGTGACACATCTATAACGATGTCGCCCTGTACGGGGCAATTCAGTGTGCCGCGCGCCCAGTGACACGCCGCCCGGCTGTCGCGTTTTCACTTCTGAGATGTCACGATGGGTTGGTCAGGCGCGTGTCCACGCCATGGTCCCACGATTGCCTCGGGACCTGAGCGGCGCCGACGGGGCGGGTGTGCGATCGCACCCGCTTCGCTAGGCCTACATCATTCATACGTGCGCTCGCCCGCCCGGGACTCACCCGGGACACAAACCCGGGACCCCGGCACCGAAGTCACGGATATCCGGGACCCTGGTCCCATCCGGCATCCCGAGCCCAAAAGTAAGTTGGGCGCACGAGCCAAAGGAGGACATGCCATGGAGGCGCTCGACCTTGCGCGCTGGCAATTCGGTATCACTACCGTTTATCACTTTGTCCTTGTCCCGCTGACCATCGGTCTGTCGATCCTTGTTGCGATCATGCAGACGGCTTGGGTGCGTACGGGCAAGGAAAAGTGGCTGCGACTGACCAAGTTCTACGGGAAGCTGCTGCTGATCAACTTCGCCCTCGGCGTTGCGACCGGCATCGTGCAGGAGTTCCAGTTCGGCATGAACTGGTCCGAGTACTCCCGCTACGTGGGCGACATCTTTGGCGCCCCGCTGGCGATGGAGGCGCTCCTCGCGTTCTTCCTCGAGTCCACCTTCCTGGGCCTGTGGATCTTCGGATGGGATCGCCTGTCGAAGAAGCTCCACCTCATGAGCGTGTGGCTGTTCGCCATCGGCACCAACCTGTCCGCGTACTTCATCCTCGCCGCCAACTCGTGGATGCAGCACCCCGTGGGCACTGAGTACAACCCGGAGACGGGCCGCGCCGAGATGACAAGCATCCTCGCGGTGCTCACGAACAACACCACGTTGGTGACGTTCCCCCACGTGATCTCGACAGCATTCCTCGTGGCTGGCGGCTTTGTCGCAGGCATCGCCGCGTACTGGCTTGTCAAGAAGGTCCGCGCCAACAAGGACGACGCCGACCTCCCGATGTACCGCACCGCGCTGCGCTTCGGCGCCCTCGTGATGCTCATCTCGGGTGTGGGCATCATCATCACGGGTGACATTCAGGCCAAGTTGATGTTCCAGCAGCAGCCCATGAAGATGGCGGCGGCCGAGGGCATCATCGAGACCGAGGATGGCGCGGCGTTCTCGCTGTTCACCATCGGCAACCTCGCCGGTGATGACCCGGCGTCGGTGAAGCACCTCATCACGATCCCCGGCCTGACCTCGTACCTCGCCACCGGCAACTTCGACGACACCGTGTACGGCGTCGAGGAGCTGCAGAAGCAGTACGCAGGCGTGTCCGACGCCGCTGACCCCGTGGTGCCGGCGTTGCCCGACTACCAGCTCGTGGACGAGAATGGCGCCGACGTGTCTGGCGACCTGCGTCCGAACCTGGCAGTGACCTACTGGTCGTTCCGCCTCATGATCGGCTTCGCCGCCTTCGCCGCCGCCGTCGCTCTGCTGAGCTTCTGGTTCACGCGTAAGGGTGCCACGCCGGACAAGCCCTGGTTCTCCAAGCTTGCCGTGTGGTCAATCGCCGCCCCGTTCATCGGCGCGTCGTTCGGCTGGATCTTCACCGAGATGGGCCGTCAGCCCTTCATCGTGGCCCCGAACCCCAGCGCAATGGGCGACGGCGTTGACATGGTCTACCTGCTCACCAAGCACGGCGTCTCCGAGGCTGTGTCGGCGTGGGAGGTCGGACTGACGATGGTCGTCTTCACGCTGATCTACGCGATCCTCGGCGTGTTCTGGTTCCGCCTCATCCGCCGCTACGCCCAGGAGGGCGCGCCGCAGGTGGAGTACACCGAGCCCACCAAGGACGACGACGCGGACAAGCCGCTGTCGTTCGCGTACTAGGCCAGAAAGGAACTCATCATCATGGATCTCGCAACTTTCTGGTTCATCCTGATCGGCGTCCTGTGGACGGGCTACCTCGTCCTTGAGGGCTTCGACTTTGGCGTGGGCATGCTCATGCCGTTCGTGGGCAAGACCGCCAAGGGCAAGCGCGTGCTGATCAACTCGATCGGCCCGGTCTGGGACGGCAACGAGGTGTGGCTGCTCACCGCAGGTGGCGCCACGTTCGCTGCGTTCCCCGAGTGGTACGCCACCCTGTTCTCCGGCTTCTACCTGCCGCTGTTCCTGATCCTGCTGGCCCTCATCGTGCGCGCCGTCGCCATTGAGTACCGCTCCAAGATCAACGACCAGCAGTGGCGCGACCGGTGGGACCTCGCCATCATGATCTCCTCGTGGATCCCCTCGATCCTGTGGGGCGTGGCGTTCTCCAACATCGTGCGCGGTGTGCCGATCGACGCCGAGGGCACCTACGTGGGTGGCTTCTTCAACCTGCTCAACCCCTTCGCCCTGCTTGGCGGCGTGGTGACGCTCGTGCTGTTCCTCAGCCACGGCGCGATCTACCTGGCCCTCAAGACCACTGGCGAGGTGCACGCTCGTGCCGAGAAGTGGGCGCTCAACGCGTCCATCGGCGCTGTCGTGACCGGTGCCGTGTGGGCGCTGTGGATGCAGCTCGCCTACTCGAACAACACCTGGACGTGGGGCGCGCTCGTGGTGGCCGCCCTGGGCCTCATCGGTGCCGCCTACTTCAGCTTCGCCAAGCGCTTTGGCTACGCGTTCATCGCGAACGTGGTGGCCATCGCCGGTGCCGTGACGCTGATCTTCGGCTCGCTGTTCCCCAACGTCATGCCCACGACCCTTGCCGACGGCATGAGCCTCGTGGTCCACGGCGACGGTGGCATCGTGGCCGCTTCGTCGAGCTACACGCTCGGCGTGATGACTGTCGTCGCTGTGATCCTCACCCCGATCGTGCTGGCCTACCAGGCCTGGACGTACTGGGTCTTCAAGCGTCGCCTCAGCGAGGAGCACATGCCCGAGCACAACGAGCTGACCTTCAAGACGCCTGCGGGCCTCAAGTAAGGAACCAATGAAACCACTCGACCCGCGGCTGATTGCGCGGATCGGACCAGCCCGCCGTTACGTGATCGTGACGGCGGTGCTTGGTTTTCTGACCGCTTTCACCATCCTCGTTCAGGCCCTTCTTGTGTCGCGCATGCTCGCGCCGGTGCTCGCACCATCGCCCCTGGTGGCCGATGGGATCGCGCACCTGGCGTGGCTCGTGCCCGTCAGCGCGCGCGACCTAGGGGCAGGCGTGCCGTGGCTGATCGCCGTGGTGGTGCTGCGCGTCGGCGCGGTGTGGATCCAGGAGCGCCTGGCCCACCGCGCCGGAACGCAGGTGGTGTCGCATCTGCGCGAGGCCGTCGTGGAGCACGCGACGCGCCTTGGCCCGCGCTGGATCGCGTCGGGAAAGGGTGCCGAGGTGGTCACCACCGTGACCCGCGGCCTCGAGGGGCTGCTCCCCTACTTTGTGCGCTACCTCCCACAGCTGATGCTCGCGTCCACGGTGACGCCGCTGATGCTGGTGGTGGTGCTGGGGATTGACTGGCTGTCGGCGCTCATCGTGGCGCTGACCATCCCGCTGGTGCCCATCTTCATGATCCTGGTGGGCCTGCTCACGCGCGAGAGGTCGGCCAAGCACCTCGAGGCCATGGAGCGCCTCGGCGCCCGCGTGCTGGACCTCATCGCTGGCGTGCCGACGCTGCGTGCGCTGGGACGCGAGCGCGGCCCGGCAGCACGCGTGCGCGAGCTGGGAGACGCGGCGCGGCGCGCCACGATGGGCTCGCTCCGCATCGCGTTCCTCAGCGGCATGGTCCTCGAGCTCCTCACGACCCTCTCGGTCGCGATCGTGGCCGTGTCCCTTGGCTTCCGCCTGCGTGCGGGCGACGTGTCCATCGAGACCGCGCTCGCCGTGCTGATCCTCGCCCCCGAGATCTACCTGCCGCTGCGCAACGTCGGCACACACTTCCACGCCTCCGCCGACGGCATGGCAGCGGCCGACGGCGCGTTCGACGTGTTGGACGAGAAGCCAGTGGTGGTGGGTACGCCGGGCGGCCTCGCCCCATCGCTGCGCGGCGCGCCCCTACGTCTCGACTCTGTGTCGGTGGCGACGCCTGACGGCGCGCGCTACGCGCCAGCCGATCTGTCGGTCGAGGCGCTGCCCGGCTGCCTCACGGTGCTGCGCGGGCCCAACGGCGAGGGCAAGTCCACCGCGATGCTCGCCCTCGCGGGCCTGATCGTCCCCGAGCGCGGCTCGATCGAGGCAGTCGTGGACGGCTCCGCCGTCCAGCTGGCCGACTGCGATGCCGATGCCTGGATGGCGCAGGTCGCGTACGTGCCACAGCGCCCCGACCTTGGCGTCGAGGGGCGCACGTTGAGCCTCGGCCAGCGCCAGCTTGTGGCCTACGATCGTGCGTTCGCAGCCGAACGCCCCGTGCTGATGTTTGACGAGCCCACCGCACACCTCGACGGCGCCGCACGCGAGGCCCTCGTGGGGCGCATCGTCGCGGCGGCGCGCTCGGGTGCCACGGTGGTGGCGGCCACACACGACACCCTGCTGGCCGACGCGGCCGACGCGGTCGTGGACGTCACGGCGGCCCGCGTCGCGGACGAGGAGGTGCAGGCATGACCGCGATCCCCGAGTCGCAGACGCCCGCCGCCGCGCCGCGCGTGCGCCTGCGAGCCCTGCTGGCTGAGGCCGAGGTAGGCAAGTGGGCCATCATCCTGTCGATCGCGGCGGGCACCATGGCCATCGGCTCCGCCGTGGGCCTTGGCGCGGTGGCCGCATGGCTCATCGCGAAGGCTGCACAGCTGCCCTCCCCCGCCGACCTCGCCATTGCGGCTGTGGCCGTGCGCTTCTTTGGCATCGCGCGCGGAGTGTTCCGCTACCTCGAGCGCCTGCAGAGCCACGAGACGGCGCTCGGAGGGGTCGTCGCTCTCAGGACACGTACGTACGAGCGCGTCGCGCGCTCCGGCGCCGAGCGCGTGCTGGGCCTCAAGAGAGGCGACGTGGTGGCGCGCATGGGCGGCGACATCGACGCCATGGGCGACGCAGTGGTGCGCTCGATCATCCCGCTGGGAGTGGCCGCCACCGTCAGCCTCATCGCCGTGGTTATCACCGCGTTCATGCTCCCGTGGGCGGGAGTGGCTCTCCTCGCGTTCCTGCTGATCGCGGCGCTCGTCTCGGGTCTTGGCACGTGGCGTTCCGCACAGCGCGCGGCGGAACTGGGTACCAAGGCCGCGGCACGCGTCTCAACTGCGACCCTCGAGGCGATCGACGGCGCTGTGGAGCACCGCATCTGGGGACGCAGCGGCGACGCGGCGGCCGAGCTTCGCGAGGCCGATGCCGACGCCGAGCACGCCGCCGATCGCGCCGCCTTCCCGGCAGCATGGGGTGCGGCTGCACTGCAGGCTGCTCAGGGCCTCGCGCTCGTGGCGGCCCTGACGCTGGGCGTACTCGCCGCGCGCGATCACGGGCTGAGCCCGATGTCGGCCGCGGTGGTGGCTCTGCTGCCGCTGAGCGCCTTTGAGGCAGTGTCTGCGGTCCCCACCGCCGTGATGCAGGCGTTCCGCTCGGCCGCTGCCGCGCGTCGCGTGCTCGCCACAGCCCCCGAGGACGACGACGCGTCAGACATCGACACCGACGTCGCGGCCCCATCGGACGCGACACTCGTGCTCGACTCCGTCAGCGCCGCCTGGCCAGGAATGACGCCCACGCGCCCCGCGTCGGCCACCGTGGAGCCAGGGGGCGCCCTCGCAATTGTGGGCCGCTCGGGCATCGGCAAGACCACGCTGCTGCTCACCATCGCGGGCGCGCTCGCCCCAGCATCGGGCCGCGTGTCCGTGGGGGGGACCCCCGTGACGCGCGCAACCCTCGGCCGCACGGTCGCCGTGACCCCCGAGGACGCCCACGTGTTCGGCACCACCGTGCTGGAGAACCTGCGCGTCGCTCGTGGCGACGTCACCGAGGACGAGGCTCGAGACGCGCTCGAGGCCGTGGGTCTGGGCTCGTGGCTCGCCGCACAGCCGGCGGGCGTGGACACCGAACTCGGCTCGGGCGGGCACACGGTGTCCGGCGGCGAGCGACGCCGACTGCTTCTCGCACGCGCCCTGCTGTCCCCCGCTCCGATTCACCTCATCGACGAGCCTGCGGAGCATCTCGACACCGACGGCATCGACGCCCTGAGGGCTCTTGTGGCGGCCATGAGGGCCGCTGGACGGACAGTGATCATCGTGACGCACGACCTGGGAATCCTCGATGTGGTGGGGGAGGTGATTAGTCTCGATGGCAGTACATCCCCTCGGTAAGGAGAATCAGCCCATGTCGGATGCGGTCACCGATGCCATCCTCGCGCTCAACCGTCAGCTCGATTTGCCTTCCGTACTAGGCAAGATGTTGGAGGCGGCGCAGGACACCACCGGCGCACCGCTCGCCGCCATCAACGTGCTGGACGAGGCCGGCAGGTCGATCGAGTTCCACTACCAGGGCGTGGACGAGGCGATCATGTCAAAGATCGGCCGAGCACCGAACGGCGTGGGCACCCTCGCGCAGATCCCCGTCGAGGGCGCCCTGGTGATCGACGAGATCACCGAGCACCCTGCGTTCCAGGGACTTCCGCCCGGCCACCCCCCGCTCGGCTCCTTCCTCGGCTGCGCGCTGCGCGCCCGCGGTTCGGTCTTCGGCTACCTGTATCTCGCGTCGAAGGAGGGCGGCTTCACCGAGGTCGATGAGGCCACAGTGGCGGCACTCGCCTCCGCGGCGTCGGTCGCGATCGACAATGCGCAACTGTTCGAGGAGTCCCTCGAGCGCGAGAACTGGCTCGCGGCGTCGCAGGCCATCACCACCGCGCTGCTCGCCAATCCTGGCGACGAGGACACCATCGCGCGCATCGTGACCTCCGCACGCGACCTCTCGGGGGCGGCAGCGGCCGCGCTCGTGCTGCCCGGTGTGGACGACGAGTGGGTCATGGAGTTCACTGACGGCGAGAACGCCGACGCGCTGCTGGGCCTCGTGCTGCCCGACGAGGGCTTCGCCATGCAGGTCATTCGCTCGAGCTCCGGCACCATCGCAGACGAGCCGCCCGGTCCCACGATCCTGGAGCCCGTCAAGGACTTCGGGCCAACCCTCTACGCTCCCCTGCTCTCGGGCGCGCGCGTGCTGGGCCTGCTCATGCTGTGGCGCGAGAAGCATCACCCTCCGTTCGACGATCACGACCTCGGCACCGCGCAGCGCTTCTCCAACCAGGCGGCGCTCGCGCTGCAGTTTGCCGAGCTCGCGCACGTGCGGAACGTGTCAAACCTGCTGGAGGAGCGCGAACGCATCGCCGACGACCTCCACGACTTCGTGTCGCAGGAGCTCTTTGCCACCGCGATGCAGATTGAGTCGATCTCGGAGGACGTGCCAGACACCGTCAAGGACCGCCTGCTGTCCACCCTTGAGCACGTGAAGCGCGCGCAGCGTGAGGTGCGCGGCGTGATGGGCCAGCTGCAGGGCGAACGTACCTCTGAGCCGCTCGGCGAGCGCGTGCGCCGGGAGCTCCTGCTTGCGCAGGACTCGCTGGGCTTTGTCGCGTCTCTCACGGTGGATGACTGGGCCGCGGCCTCGGCAGCGGTGGAGCAGGATCCGACCCTGTCAGACGACATCATCGCCGTGGTGCGCGAGTCGCTGTCAAACACCGCTCGCCACGCCGACGCCACCGCCGCCTCGGTGTCCATCTCGGCCCACGACGGTCGCCTGAGCGTGACGATCGTGGACAACGGCATCGGACCGTCGGGGGCATACTCGCGTCACTCGGGCACGTCCAACCTCGCGAACCGCGCGCTGCGCCGGCGCGGATCCTTCGCGCTCGAGGCCGTCAACGAGGGCGCAGAGAAGCCCGGCTCGCGCGCGACCTGGAACGTGGCGGTCGGCGGCCAGTAGTCGGCTGGCACGCGCGCGCCGCGAGCTAGCGCGCGGGCAAGAGACCCCTAAAACGACGACAGGGGCCCCGAAGGGGGCCCCTGTGCTGCCTGTGCGACGATCCGAGCGCGGGCCGTTAATCCGGCTCGGTCATGTCGCGCCTCGTTGGCGCTAGCGACTGGAGGGTGTAGCCGCTAGCCGCGGAACGAAGCAGCGTGTCGGCGGGTAGCCCACGCCACAACCTGAGTACGGCGCTGCAGTCCCATCTTGGACAGCACGCTCGTCACGTGATTCTTCACTGTCTTCTCGGCAATGCCGAGCTCGTCGCCGATCTCGCGGTTGGCGAGACCCTGGCCCACGAGCTCCACGACGCGCCGCTCCATGGGAGTGAGGCGGCTCAGCACCTCGTCATCGCGCACGCGAATGTGCTGACCGTGCTCCTTGCCGGCGGCCGCGAGGCGCACAGCCTCGACCACCTGCTGCGAGCCGGCGGTCTTGGGCAGGAACATGTCGGCACCAGCTGTGCGGGCGGCCGAGCGGGCCTCGTCGTCGTCGTACGACGTGAGGACCACGATGTGTGCGTCGGGCAGCGTGCGGCGCACGTGCGCGATCAGCTCGAGACCCGTGCCGTCGGGAAGACGGAGGTCGGACAGCACCACGTCGGGACGCACAGCGTCGGCCCGACGAACAGCCTGAGCGACGGTCCCGGCCTCGGCGACGACCTCGATGCCGTCGGCGCGGTCAAGGATGTCGCAGATACCCCGGCGAACCACCTCGTGGTCATCCAGCACCAAAACCCTGACATTGCTCATGTCAGTAAGGCTATCCGCAGGTCCCAGGCGTTCGCGGGGCGAAGGTCCCGGGTCCTGTGTGGCGTTCACCGTGATTTCGACGCGACACGCCGACGCCCGGTGGGCCTCTCGTCCGGGTGTCCTAGTCCCGGGTCATCCTTTGGCGACGAGGCGCGGGTTGGCACCTGGCGCACCAGTGGGTAGACCTCTGACCCACGACGGCCCGCGAGATGAGCGTCCCGCACCGCGAGCAGGGCTCGCCTCCGCGACCGTATGCCTCGAGGTCCCGAGAGAAGTAGCCGGACTCGCCATTGACGTTCACGTACAGCGCATCGAAGCTCGTGCCGCCCTGCGACAGCGCGCTCAGCATCACTGTGCGGACGGCGTCCAGCAGGGTGCGAGCCTGCGCCGCCGTGAGTCGCTCGGCTGGCCGCTGCGGGTGAATCCCCGCGAGCCACAGCGCCTCGTCCGCGTAGATGTTGCCAATGCCGCTCACGGCGGTCTGATCCAGCAGCACCTGCTTGATGCCCCTGGTGCCGCGCCGCCACCGCCTCACCACGGCGGCCTCATCGAGCAAGGGATCCAACGCGTCCCGCCCGATGTGGGACACGGATGCCGGGAGCAGCGGCAGGTCGCTCCCCTGCCCCGCCGCTCCGGCGTCGGCCGTGGGCACGAGCGGCTCGGCGAACAGGTAGCCAAACGTGCGCTGGTCGAGGAAGTCGAGAGTGAGGGGGCGGCCGTCGCGCAACAGGCCGATGCGGGCGCGGCAGTGCGCGTGGGGTTCCGGGGCATCGTCCACGAACACGCGGAACTGCCCCGACATGCCCAGATGCGCGCTCAGCGCGCCCTGTGGGGCCTCCTGGGGGCCAAAGAGGGGCATCCACAGGAACTTGCCGCGTCGTACGATCTCATCGATCCTGGCGCCCACGAGCACCTCGGCGAATTCGCCCTCGCCGCCGGGCTGCAGCCGCACGCATGAGGCGCGATACACCTCGACCGACTCGATCTGGGAGCCGAGAATCAGGGAGGCGAGGCCGCTGCGGACGGTTTCGACCTCGGGAAGCTCGGGCATCTGCGGAGGCCCGGGAGCTACAGCGCGGCGAGGTAGCCGTGCGCCTGCTCGGCTGCGGCCTGCTCGGCGTGCTTCTTGGCGGTGCCCTTGCCGGATCCGCGAGCCTCGCCCGCGAGCATCACGGTAGCGGTGAAGGTGCGCGCATGGTCTGGACCCTCGCCCACGACCTCGTAGACGGGGGCAGGCAGGCCGTGCGCGGCGCACGCCTCTTGCAAAGCCGTCTTCCAGTCGAGCGCGTCGCCTGCGGTGGCGGCGCGCTCAAGGGACGGACCCACGAGGCCCAGAATGACGTCGCGCGACACCTCGATGCCATGCGTCAGGTACACGGCCCCAAAGATGGCCTCGAGGCCATCGCACAGGATCGAATCCTTGTCGTGGCCGCCCGTGGCGATCTCGCCCTTGCCCAGCAGGATGAACGAGCCGAGGCCGATCTCCCTGGCAATGGTCGCGAGCGCACGCTGCGAGACGCATGAGGCCCGCATCTTGGCGAGGTCGCCCTCGGGGAGCTCAGGGTGATCGCGGTACAGCTTGTCGGTGACCACGATGCCCAGCACTGAGTCGCCCAGAAACTCCAGGCGCTCGTTGGTGGGAAGGCCGCCGTTCTCGTACGCAAACGAGCGGTGCGTCAGTGCAAGCACCAACAACTCCGGGTCAATGGGCACGCCAAGCCGCCCCGTGAGGGCGGTGGCGGCTTCTAGACCAGGAACGCTCACGCGTCAGATAAGGGGCTTACGCCTCGTGCTCGGTGCGCAGCGCCTCGGCGTACTGGCGACCGTTGTAGGCACCGCACGAGGGGCACGCCTGGTGCGCGAGCCTGTCGGCCTTGCACGAGGGGCACGTCGTCAGGTTGGCGGCAGTGGTCTTCCACTGCGAACGACGCGAGCGGGTGTTGCTGCGCGACATCTTGCGCTTGGGAACAGCCACGGCTAACTCTCTTCCTTTTCAGACAGCCCCAGGCTGTCTATCACACTCTCTAGTGACGACCAACGAGGGTCGAGTATCTCATGCGAGTGACCCGGTTCGTCCACGAGCCGCGCGCCACATTGGTCGCACAGCCCGGGGCAATCCGGGTCGCACAGCGGGGTGAACGGCAGAACTATCACCACCGCGTCCCGCACGATGTCCGTAAGGTCGATGGACTCACCATCAAACTCGTAGACGTCGTCGGTCTCGTCATCTTCCCCGTACGAGGCGTCGGGATACAGGAACAGCCCCTGCACCTTGACGTCCAGGTCCATGAGGACCTCGTCGAGGCAGCGGCTGCACTCTCCCTCCGCACGCGCGGTGAAGTTGCCATTAACCCAAATTCCGTCGGTCACCACCTCGCACTGCACGTGCAGCGCGGCGGGGGCGCCCTCGGGAACCGCGATCACGTCGGTGCCAAGAGCCTCGGGAACCGTCAGGTCGATGGAGTACTCGCGGTGAGTACCCGGTCGACGCACCAGATCCCGCACATGAAGGCGGAACGGCGAGTCGACACCGGGAGTGTGGGTCACACGCTCCTCCAAGTCCTAGCGGTCCGTTGGACCTCGGCGCCAGTCGCGACCGGCGGGCCAGCGAACGATTCTACGGGATAGAGCGGCCTGCTCACAACCTGGCACGGCGGTCAGTCTCGAGCGCCGCCGACGCCGGCGTCGGCCGGGCGGGGACGAGCCGCTCTTACTCGCCTCGCAGCGCCGCCAAGACGGCCTGTTCGACGCCTGGCGGCACGTACGGGGAGATGTCTCCCCCATGCCTGGCGACGTCGCGCACAAGCGACGAGGCAATGTGGGCCAGCGCCGAGTCACCGGTGATGAACACCGTCTCGATTCCCGTCAGCGAGCGATTCATGAGCGCCATGGGGCGCTCCATGTCGTAGTCGGCCCCGCCGCGCAGGCCCTTCACGATGGCATCGGCTTCCACTGACGCGCAATAGTCGACAAGGAGTTGGTCGGTGGGCTGCACCTCGATGCCGTCGACATGCGAGACCGCGAGCCGCGCGAGCTCCACTCGCTGATCAACTGTGAGTAGCGGGCTCTTCTGCGAGTTATGGGCGACGGCGATGATGACGCGGTCAAAGACCTGACGCGCGCGCACAGCAACGTCCACGTGACCCAGCGTGATGGGGTCAAAAGAGCCTGGAAAGACGACTGTCGCCATGGTCCGCAACCTACCTCACGTGTTCCGCGTAGAGCACTGTGGTCTCGCCATACGACTTGCTCTGGACCAGTTGGAGTCCCACCGGCCACTCGGGGTGGCGCTTGCGGCTCGACATCTCAAGTACGACCGGCGCGCCGCTCGCAAGGCGCGGCTCGAGCGCCACGAGGACGGCGATGAGGTCACCGTCCGCGATGTCGTAGGGGGGATCAAGGAAGGCGAGATCGAAGGCCGCCGTGGAGCGCTCGAGGTACGGCAGCGCGCGTTCGCGCACCACCGAGGAGCGCGAGCCGAGCCCCAACTCGCGGATATTCGCCTCGATCACGCGCGTCGCGGGCGTGGCCGCCTCCACAAACGTCGCAGAGGCGGACCCCCGGCTCAGCGACTCGAGGCCCAACGCGCCGGACCCTGCATAGAGGTCGATGACGCGCGCGCTGCGTAGCGAGTCCGAGTGATCGAGGCGCGAGAAGATCGCCTCGCGCACACGGTCAGAGGTGGGTCGGGTGCCGGTCTTCGGCACCGTCAGGGAACGGCCCCCAAACTCACCTGCGATGATGCGCGTCATGCGCCCTAGCGTAAGCCGTGGGGCGTTACAGCTCGATGTCGATGTAGTTGCCTGCGCCATCGGCAGTGAACAGGCGGCCGGAGCGGGCCAACCGTGAGTCTGCCTCGGAGGCCTCGGCGGAGCTTTCCACATCCCGT
Organism: Demequina lutea; assembly: GCA_003246255.1. Lineage (GTDB taxonomy): Bacteria > Actinomycetota > Actinomycetes > Actinomycetales > Demequinaceae > Demequina > Demequina lutea_A. Next base: position 9,634 of record QKAX01000027.1, on the reverse strand, counting down.
CGGGCCGAGCTTGCCTGGGTCGACGCTGTCGACGCGACGGCAGGACGCTCGGCGGCACCGGTGGCACCGGCCCCACTCGCGGAAGAGGTCGCCTGACTCGCTTGACGGCGCTCGGTCTCGACAAGGCGCTGCGACTCCTGAGCGCGCTGCAACCGCTCGAGCTGCGCGCTCACCGCCTGGATCTGCGCGGTGATGGACTGTTGGCGCTGCTGCTTGACATCCGAGGGTTGCTGCGAGGAGGCAAGGGATGACAGCTCACGCTGCAGGGTGGACTGCTGACGTTGCAGTTGCCTGACCTGCGCCTGAAGGTTCATTGAGGCCGTGGACATCCCCGAGGACAGGGTCGCCGCCGTGACGCTGGACATGGGCCGTTCCTTTCGCGCCCGATATCCCCTTCACAGATGATCGCCCACGTGCTGCATCGACCTTCGGAGACGCAAAGTAAGGGTTTCCCAGAAATTCTGAGAAACCCTTACTCCGGCGCTGTGCGGGGCTACTCGCCCCGCCTACCTCACGCTGAGGTCTCGTAGGTGAAGGTGGCCACCTGCTCGCGCAGTTCGGTCGCGAGCCGTGCCAGGTCAGACACAGAACGACCCATGTCTGTCACCACGCGGGAGGAGTCATCCGCGGCCGTTGCCACACCCGTGATGTTGGCCGCGATCTCGCCGGAGCCTGCAGCCGCCTCCACGACGCTGCGGGACATCTCCTGCGTGGTCACCGTCTGCTCCTCCACCGCAGAAGCGATGGTGAGCTGGAAGTCGTTGATCTGGGCGATGATCTCACCGATGCGCGACACGGCCTCCACTGCGCCAAAGGAATCCGCCTGAATCGCCTCGACGCGGCGGGCGATGTCCTCCGTGGCGCGAGCCGTCTCCTGTGCCAGCTCCTTGACCTCGCCTGCCACCACGGCAAAGCCCTTGCCTGCCTCGCCGGCACGAGCGGCCTCGATCGTGGCGTTCAGGGCCAGCAGGTTTGTCTGCTCCGCGATGGTCGTGATGGTCTTCACCACGGCACCAATCTCCTGCGAGGACGCTCCCAAGCGCGAAATCTGGTCGTTGGCCTCCGCGGCCTCCTTGGTGGCGCGAGCCGCGACCTCGGCGGCGTTGTTGGCGTTCTTGGCGATCTCGCTGATCGACGCGCCCATCTCCTCGGCGCCTGCGGCCACTGTCTGCACATTGCGAGACACCTGGTCCGCAGCGGCCGCAACAACTCCCGCCTGCGTTGAGGTCTCCTCGGCGCCCGCTCCCACCTGGGTGGAAGAGGCAGAGAGCCCCACAGCGGACTGGTCCACCTCACGGGCGGTCCTCACCACTGACGAGATCGCACCGCGCAGGTTACCCAGCGCGTCGGTGAGAGCAGCGGCCATCTGGCCCAGCTCGTCGCGCGAAGCGACCTTGGGGTCAACAGTGAGATCGCCCTGACCGAGCGCCTCAATCGAACGACCCACCGACTGCACGGCGCGCGTCACGCCGCGCACCACGACCAGCGCCAGGACAAGCGCCGCCACAAGCGCGGCCACGAGCGCGACCCACATGATGATCACGCCGGCGACGTAAGCGTTGGTGCCCGCGGCATCGATCTGATCTGAAAGGTCGGCCAGCTCGCCGGCCTCCTTCTGCATCAGGTCATTCGCCGTCGTCGCGATCTCCGTCGCCTGGTTCGCCATCTCGTGCGCACGCTGGGACTGGCCCGAGTTAGCGAAGTCACCCGCCTGGCGCACGGTGTCAAAGTACTCGTGCAGCGCGGCGACCATCGCATCGACGCCCTCCTGGTCTCGAGCGAGCGGACGATATGCCTCGACGTCCGCGTCGACCTGGGCCATGAGGTCCTCGGCCTCGCCGATCGTCGTGTCGAGATCGTCGCCGCCCTGCCACAGGATGTTGCCAAAGCGGGCGCGCAACGCGCCAAAGTCGCGGCTCAGCGCCACGAGTGCGAGCAGAGGCTCGGCGGCCTGCACCTTCATCTCCGTCTGCTGGGCCGAGAGCGTCGACATCCGCGCTGTCGACAGCACCCCGACGCTAATGGACACGATCGCCAACAGCGCGACGACTGCGCCGAGCTTGACGCCCAGCGGAATCATGCGGGCACGCGAATTGAGCTTCAAGGGACACCTCGGGATAGGGGGACTCGACGCGACCACGGATTGCCGTCACGCTCAGGCAATCCATCGACTGTGGTGGACTGTTGTTGAGCCCTCGCTCGTGCCCGCGTGGCGACGCGAGACAAAGATCACTGGCCGAGCGACTACGAGCGCTCGAGGAACTCCTCGCGCTCCCCCAGCCACGCGTCGATCGCCGCAGCAAGTTCGGGAGCCGACGCGAGGGTCGGGTCGTCGCCGATCAGCGCGGCTGCGTCCTCACGCGCCTGGGCCAGCACGTCGGCGTCCCTCATGACCCGAAGCAGCCGCAGCGAGTTGCGCCCGCCCGACTGTGCGGCGCCCAGCACGTCGCCCTCGCGACGCAGTTCGAGGTCTTTCTCGGCAAGCTCGAAGCCGTCCGTGGTGGCCGCGACGGCGGTGAGGCGCTCGTGCGCGAGCGTGCCGTCCTCCGCGTGTGTGACCAGCAGGCACAGGCCCGGGAGGTTGCCGCGTCCGATGCGCCCGCGCAACTGGTGCAGCTGCGAGATGCCAAAGTGATCCGCGTCCAGCACCACCATGACGCTCGCCTCGCGCACGTCCACGCCCACCTCGATCACGGTGGTGGACACGAGCACGGGCGTGCGACCATCCGCGAACGCGGCCATCGCGGCGTCCTTCTGATCCGCCGGTAGGCGGCCATGCATGACGCCGATGCTCACTCCAGCAAGCGCGGGAAGCGCACGCAGGCGCTCGGCGACGTCCGTGACGGCCTCGAGCGGGCGCTTGGCGGCCTTGCCGCCCTCCCCCGCGTCGGAAGCCGCGCCCGCATCGGCGTCCGCCAGCGACGGGTCGAGCGCGTCGTCGTCCTCCGGTACGTCGGCGTCGATGCGGGGCGCCACGACGTACACGCGCCGCCCGGCATCCACCTCCTCGCGCACGCGCGACCACGTGCGCGTCATCCATGCGGCGTTGTCGGCGGGCACCACGTGTGTGGTGATCTCGCCGCGCCCGGCCGGCTTGTCGGTGAGCTGCGACGTCTCGAGGTCGCCGAACACCGTCATGGCCACGGTGCGCGGGATGGGCGTGGCCGTCATCACCAGGGTGTGGGGCACGCGCTCGGCCCGCGAGCGCAGGGCGTCGCGTTGCTCCACGCCAAAGCGGTGCTGCTCGTCCACCACTACCAGGCCGAGATCCGCGAACTGCACGGTGTCGCTCAGCAGCGCGTGAGTGCCCACCACGATGCCAGCGGAGCCCGATGCTGCCTCCCCCAGCGCCTGCCGCCGCGCGGCCGCACCTTGGGAACCGGTCAGCAGCGTCACGCGGGTCGCGTTCTCCGCGCCGCCCAGCATGCCTCCCTCGGCGAGCGGGCCGAGCAGGGCGCGCAGGGTCCGCTCGTGCTGCGCCGCGAGCACCTCGGTGGGCGCGAGCATCGCCGCCTGGCCGCCCGAGTCGACGACGCACAGCATGGCCCGCAGCGCCACGATGGTCTTTCCGGCGCCCACGTCGCCTTGGAGCAGGCGCAGCATCGGCGTCTCGCGGGCAAGATCTGCGGCGATCTCGTCGCCCACCGATATCTGCCCGGCGGTGAGCGGGAACGGCAGGCGCGCGTCGAAGGCGTCCAGCAGGCCGCCCGACCGCCCGGCGCGCGCGACCGCGGCGTGCGACTCGCGATCCGCCTTGCGGCGCGCGAGCGACGTCTGCAGTACCAGCGCCTCCTCGTATGTGAGGCGCGCCTGGCCGCGCGTGGCTGCGGCCTCGTCGTCGGGCACGTGGACGTCTCGCAGGGCCTCGAGCAGGGTGCCGTGCCCGTGCTTCTCGCGCAGCGCAGCCGGAACTGGGTCGGGCACGTCGGCCTCCAGCAGCGGGTCGAGCACCGTGCGCACGGCCTTGGCGATGCGCCACGTGGGCGCCGACGCCGCGGCCGGGTAGATCGGGATGGGCCGGGAAGCCTCCAGCACAGCCTCGTCGGCGTCGGTCGCGTCCACGCCCACGATCAGGTAGTCCGGGTGCACCAGTTGGCGGCGACCGCGATAGTCGCCCACGGTGCCAGTGAAGAGGCCAGTGCGGCCGGGGCGCAGCTTGTCCTCGTGCATGCGCAGCACGCCGGCCCGCTTGGCAAAGAACGTGAGCTGGAGGGTGTCGCGGCCGTCCGTGACGATCGCCTCGAGCATCGCGCCCCCGCGCGAGCGCATTTGGCGCACGGTGGTGGTGCGCACCTCCGCCATCACTGTGACGTGCTCGCCCCGCGTGAGGCGCGACATGTCGGTGAACTCGCCGGGGGTACCGTACCTGCGCGGGTAGTGACGCAGCAGGTCCTCGACAGTGACGAGCCCCAACTTCTCAAGCGTCCCTGCGGTACGGGTGCCCAGCACCTTGGCGAGGGTCTGCTCCAGCGCCTGGGTCATGCGGTCTCGACGCCCACCAGCACGCCGGGCTCTCCGTGACCGCCCTGGTAGACCACCACATCGGCGGCGGGGCACACGGCCGCGGCGGAGAGCCTCACGGAGTCCGCGACGGACTCGGGGACGCCCCGCGCCAAGATCACGGTGATGATCTCGGCATCGGGCGTGAGCAGGCGATCCACGTCGTCGTCGATCGCGTCGACGCTGGTGGCGGCCGTCTTGCACCGCTCCACGGCCTCGCGCATCACGGCGGCGAGCGGCTCACCCGGGGTAGCCATCGCACCAGCGGCGACGGCGGCGATCACCTGGGCCTCGTGCTCGGCTGGCAGCACCGTCACACCCGCGGTGGGCTTGCGCTGAACTATGCGCTCGGCCACGTTGCGCAGCGGCACGTTGCCCGCCGCGATCACCACACCGTTGCCGCGTCCCCACGCGTCGCGCACGGCGCGGCGCAGCTCGCGGCGCTTGAGCTTGAGCGGATCCGGCACCACGAGCACCACGGCGCCTGCGTCGGCGAGCGGCGCGGCAAGCCCGGGGCACGATGTCAGGGCAACGACCCCGGCGGCCCCACCCGACGCGGCGGCGTGGGCGGCCTGCGCCTCCGAAGGGGCCTCGAGGTCATGGTGGCCGGCGCCTAGCCGCAGCGAGTTCACAAGAATCTGCCGCGCGTCCACGCCGATTCCCACCTCGACGGCGGAATCGGGATCGTCAGTGTGGACATGGGCCTGGACCAGGCCGTGCGTGCCAGTCACCGCTACCGAGTCACCAAGCGCCGTGAGGTCTTGACGCAGGTCACCCATTCGAGTTGCCGCGTCGCCGCCGTCGCTGGCCACGAACATCACCTCATAGGCGCCCCCCGGCGCGTGCGGGTGTCGCGCCTCGACAACTGCGAACCCTCGCTCGGTGGGCGCGAGCTCCCACGCCACCTCGTCGAGCCCGTCCAGAGCATCAGCCCCCGCCACAATCTCCGCGAGCATCTCGAGTTGCAACAGCAGCCCGGCCGCGCCCGCGTCCACCACGCCTGCGGCGCCCGCCTCGGGCAGCTGCTCCGTGGTGGCGCGCAGCGACGCCCTGGCGGCAGACACCGCCCCCACGACGACGTCGGCCCGGCGGGCACCCCTTGCCCGAGCGGCGGCGTTTGCGCCCTTGGCGGCTCCCTCGGCGACCGAGAGGATCGTCCCGGCCACGGGCTGGCCCACCGCCGCGTAGGCGGCGGAGGCGGCATCGCTCAGCGCCGCGGCGATCCCACGCGGCTTGGCGTCGGTGAGCCCGCCCTCAGCGTCGATCCGCGTCAGGAAGGCGCTCAGGTACTGCGAGACAATCACGCCCGAGTTGCCGCGCGCGCCCAACAGGGCCCCGCGCGCGAACGCCGCCACCACCTCGCGGTGCGATGCCGATGCGGGCAGCTTGGCCACCGCGCGGTTGCCCTCCTGCATCGTGAGGTACATATTGGTGCCCGTATCCGAGTCAGGAACAGGGAACACGTTGATGGCGTCGAGCCTGCCGCGTGCGCGCTTCAGTGCCTGGGCACCGGCGGAAAGCCAGCGACGCAGGTCGTGCGGCTCGGCGGGCGTCATGGTCCTCCTGGGGTGGGCGGCGGGTCCTTGGAACAGCCTAGTTGGCAAGTTGGCCCCTTCTCGGATACCCTAATGCGGTTGCCCGCACGCGGGCAGGACCGTGGCGCGCCTCAGCGGAGCGCCAACACACACACTTTTCTTAGGAGATTCATCGTGGCTGCCAACTGCGACGTCTGCGGCAAGGGCCCCTCGTTCGGCCACTCCATCTCGCACTCTCACCGCCTCAACAAGCGCCGCTGGAACCCGAACATCCAGCGCGTGCGCGCCGTTGTCGCCGGTTCCCCCAAGCGCCTGAACGTGTGCACCTCGTGCCTCAAGGCCGGCAAGGTCACGCGCAACGTCTAAGTTTCGCGCCAAGCGCCAGACGGGCGCCCTCCCCTGCGGAGGGCGCCCGTTTTGCTGTGTCCGGGCCTGCTGTGTCCGCACGGCCGACGCCGGGGCCGCCTAGATCTTGACCGGCGCGCCGTTCTCCCATGCGTCGAAGGCCTCGGACGCGCGCTGCCTGCCCAACTCGATCATCGACTCGGCGCGGTGGAAGTCCATGGTGCCGCACGCGTCATGCGGGACGTCAACGAGAACATCGGGCGGGTAACCGGCGAGTCGGTAACGGCGGATCGTGGCCTGCATCAGATGCAGGGAGCGGTCCACCACCTCGAGCGTGTTGATGTTGATGCCCTTCGCCGGGACAGGATCGTCCTCGTGGCGGCGCTGGCCGGGCATCAGGGCACGCAGCGCCGGCTCCATCATCTGCGGCATGGCGGGCAGCTTGAACTTGGGAAGGCGCAGGCCGCCCACCGGCTCGTCTTGCAGCGGCTCACCCATCGTGGCGCCCGAGAGGTTCACGGCGATGATCGCGTCGGCGTGCAGGTCGGCCAGCGGCACCACGGGCACAGGGTTGAGGAGGCCGCCGTCGGCCAGCACCATGCCCTTGGTCTCCAGGGGCGTGAACACCGACGGAATGGCGAAGGACGCGCGCATGGCCTCGATGAGCGGGCCGGACGTGAACCACACCTCGCGCTGCGTGAGCAGGTCAACGGCGACGGCCGTGAAGGGCATGGGGAGATCGTCAATGCGGGCGTCGTTGATGTGCTCGCGCACCACGGACATGACCTTGGAGGCCCGCAGCAGGCCCGCGCCGCGCACCGTGGGGTCCATGAGGCGCAGCACGTCGCGGCGCGTGAGCTCCTTGGCCCAGTCGGCGTAGGCGGTCATGCCGCCCGCCGCGTACAGGCCGCCCACCACGGCGCCCATCGAGCTGCCCGCGATGCCGATGATCTCCCACCCGCGCTTCTCGATCTCCTCGATCACGCCGATGTGCGCGTACCCGCGCGCTCCCCCTGAGCCCAACGAGAGCGCAATGCGCTTGGGGCTGTCGACTACTGCCACGGGTTCAGGCTAACGCGGTGGGGTGCCGATGGATCGCCAGCCCGTCGTATCACCGCGCGACCACGCCTTCGCATCTCCCGTCGCCACGGGATGCCGCGTGAGCCACACCGTCAGATCGGGATCGAAACCAGCGATGCCGCTCAGGCCCACTCCGGGCACCTCGATGCGCCGTGTTGCCCCCTCGAGGTAACCGGCCACCGTGAGGTGCACGGCGTCGTACTCGACAGCTACCGCGCGCCAGTCTGGGATCACCCAGGGACCTTCACCCCCCAGAGCCTCGTCCCACACCATGCTCCGCGACTCGGTGACATCCAGCGGAAAGCGAGCGCACAACTCTACCCACGCCGCGATGCCGGAGATCTCATAGGTCCTCGTGGGGGCGGGCCCGACGGGAGTGACCACGGCATCGTCACCCCCAGACGAGTCTTCCTCTGCGTACAGCCCGGTGGGGCCGAGATCCGGTTGAGCGCCGGTAGTGCGCGCCAGGGGGTGCGGCGGCGACGACCACCACGTGCCGCCCACCCGCTCACCGCGCGCATGCTCGCGCCGGGCACGGCTCTCCTCATCCGCCACCTCGACATGCCACGCTTCGAGGACCTCCGCCGGGTCCAACCCGGCCCCGACCCCAGCGGCTCGCTCGGGGCGCGTGACGAGCCACTGCTCGCTCGCAGCCGAAGCGACCCACCGCTGAACTAGAGGCAAGAAGACCACCTGCTCGGCGAGCGGCCGCAACGCCTCGACCACCGCGGGCGCCGCGACGAGCGCCTCGCTCGCGTCTGGCGGCTGATACGCCTTCGCCGCGCCGACAGTATGCGCAAGGGCATCGATCAACGCTGACTCGCTGAGGCGCGCGTCGCGCACGGCGGCCTCGACCGTACGAGCAAGATCGCCGACCGCCACGGGTGCCGCAAACTCACGCTCGATGCGCTTGCACTCACGCTTCACCTCGCGCGCGATACGCACACGGGACAGGCCATCCACCTCCCCCATGGACACCATGCTGAACGCGGCAGAACGCCCGCCGCTGCCTGCGTGATCCGCTCGCATGACGAGGCGGTACACGTCGCTGTTGCGCAGCAGAGCGATCAAGAGACCGCGCCCGCGCGGGCCGGCGAGCAGCGCGTCGGCCGTCATTCCCATGAGGCGACACTACGCCGCGCTACGCCCCGAAGTGGTCCCATCCCAAGGCATCGGGAATCTCGCTGTCCAGGCGAAGCCCCTGGAAGTCGCCGGACACGCGGCCCACGACCACCCAGCGATCGGGGACGAACGCGCTCGGCGGGAAGGTCGCGAGCAGCGCATGGTCCTCGCCGCCGGTGAGGGCCCACGGCTTGGGGTCCACGCCCAACTCGGCGGCCGCGTCCACGGCGGCGGGGTGCACTGGCACCAGGCCCGATTCGAGCTCGATGCCCACGGCGCTCGCCCGCGCGATGCGGCCGGCGTCGCGCAGCAGGCCGTCCGAGATGTCCATCATGGCGGTCGCCCCGCGCAGCGCGGCCTCAAGCCCGGCGCCGATGCGCGGCTGGGGACGGCGGAACAGCTCCGCCGCGCCGGAGTGCTCACCGATGCCCGCCGTGAGCGCCGCAAGCCCCGCCGCTGACGCGCCCAGCGGCCCGGACACCGCCACGACGTCGCCGGGCTGGGCGTCGGCCCTGGTGATCGGGTCCACGCCGTGTGTCTCCCCCAGCACCGTCACGGATACCGCGATGTCGCGCGAGGAGGATAGGTCGCCGCCCACCACGCCCACGCCGTGCGGCGCGCATGCCTCGCGCAGGCCGTCGGCAAATCCCAAGACCCACTCGACGTCGGTGTCCGGGGGCATCGCGAGCGTCACCTGCAGCGCCGTAGGCACCGCGCCCATCGCGTCGATATCGGCGAGGTTCTGCACGGCGGCTCGCCAGCCGATGTCTGACGGGCTGGACCAGTCGCGGCGAAAGTGCCTTCCCTCGATCAGCACGTCGGAGGAGACCACCAGGTCCCCGTCCACGCTCAGCACCGCGGCGTCGTCACCGGGGCCAAGAATCGTCGCGTCGGACTCGGGCAGTCGTGGGGCAAAGAGCGCGATGAGCGCGTCCTCGCCAATGTCGCCGATGCTCGTCACCCGAGAAAGCCTAGGCGGTCCAGGGACTCGCGCCGCACCACGCGGGGCGAGGGCCGGGCGCAAAAAGGCGACGCCAGGGGCCTCAGGCGCG
>QKAX01000083.1 GCA_003246255.1 Demequina lutea | reverse complement strand
ACGGCCGTCGTGATGGGGCTCTCCGAGGCTCCGAGCGGGGCCGACGTCGCGCCGCCCCACGTAGTCCATGCGTACGCGCCGCCTGCCACGAGTCCCACGCCGGCCGCGCTTGCGCCCACGTTCTGCACCGCGCGGTGGCCGCGCACGCGCCGGGTCACGCGGCCGTGGGACTGTGAGAGCGCAGCCGAGGAGTACCGGCTCTCGCCCGAGCGGGCGATCGCGGCGAGGGCGTCGTGAGCGGTGTTCATCGGGTGCCTCCTGTGATGGTGAGCGGGCTTGATTCGTGGGTGGCGTCAAAGTCGATGTCGGCGCACGTGGCGCGCAGCGTGGCCACCGCGTCGCTCAGGTAGCGCTTCACGGTGCCGACGGCGAGGCCCAGCTCGGCGGCGACGCCCGCCACCGGCAGGTCTTCCAGGTACCGCAGCACGATGCAGGCGCGCTCGCGCGGCGGCAGGGCCAGGATCGCTGCGTGCAGGTCCGCGTGCGCGGCGACGGCTGGCGCGTGGTCGGGAGCGGGGGAGACGGCGGCGACGGCCGCATCGGCGAGATCGGCATCGGCGCGGCGGGGCCGTGCGGCGGCCCTGCGCCCGCGATCCACGAAGGCAGTGGTGATGGCGCGCTTCACGTAGGCGTGCGTCGCGTCAAGGCCCAGCAGGCGGTGCCGCGAGCGGAAGGTGCGCACCAGGGCGTCCTGGACCAGGTCGTCGGCGTCCGCGACGTCGCCGGTGAGCACGTACGCGTACCCAAACAGCGCGGAGCCGCGCTCCCGCACCAGCTCGTCGAGTGCCCGCGACCACGCGCTCATGGGTTCATCCTTGCCGTCATGGTGGCCAGAACGCAGCGGGCGCGCGCGGGGTTGGGTCGCGGCGTGCGGAATCTCGCGCGGCGTTCGCGGGTTGTCCAGGACATGACAACTCTCAGCACGATCGGCGCAGGCAACATCGGCTTCAACGTGGCGAAGGCCGCGGTTCAGGCGGGCTACGACGTGGTCCTGTCCAACTCGCGCGGGCCCGAGACCCTCGCGGACAAGGTCGCCGAGCTGGGCGAGCGCGCCCGCGCCGCAACCGTCGAGGAGGCGGCCGCAGCCGGCGACATGGTGCTGGTGGCCGTGCCGCTGCACGCGATCGACCAGGTGCCGGGCGACGCCCTTGTCGGCAAGATCGTGATCGACGCCAACAACTACTACCCGCAGCGCGACGAGCGCATCCAGGCGCTGGACACCAACGCGCTCACCACGTCCGAGTTGGTGCAGGCGCACCTCAAGGCCGCGCGCATTGTGAAGGCGTTCAACCACATTTACGCCGCGCAGATCCCCACCGACGGCCAGCCCGCGGGCTCGGACGGCCGCCGCGCGCTCGCCGTCGCCGGAGACGATGCCGAGGCCAAGGCCCGCGTGGTCGAGTTCCTCGACACCCTGGGCTTTGACGCCGTTGACCTTGGCCCGCTGAGCGAGTCGTGGCGCATCGAGCGCGACACGCCGGGGTACGGCCCGCGCATGACGGCGGCGGAGCTTGCCGACGTCACCGCTGGTACCGAGCGCATCAAGCAGCTCTAGGCGCGGCGAAGAAAAAACAGGACGTGTGGAACTCGTCACACCGGCGCGTGCGGCGTACTCTGAGCGCAACATGAACGACGTTCCCGAGTACACGCTCACCCGCAAGCGGATCAAGAACCTCCGCCTGACGGTGCGTGCGCCCGGCGGCGAGGTGGTGGTCAGCGCCCCCGCTCATGTGTCCGAGAACGTGATCTCTGCGTTTGTGGCGGACAAGGCGTCGTGGATCCGCAAGCACCAGGAGCGCCTGGCGAACACGCCGCAGCCGCTGCAGGCGGGTCCCGAGGCCGAGGCCCTGCGCCAGCACATGAAGCGCTCCGTGCCGCCGCTGGTGGAGTACTGGGCGCAGCAGATGGGCGTCCCGATGCCGTCGCTGGCCTTCCGTCGCATGACCACGCGGTGGGGCACCTGCAACACGCAGACCAAGCGCGTGACGCTCAACCTTGAGCTCGCCCGCCGCGACCCGTCGCTGCTGGAGTACGTGATTGTGCACGAGCTGGCGCACCTGATCGAGCGCGGCCACAACGAGCGGTTCTACGCCGTGATGAGCGCCCACATGCCGGACTGGAAGTTGCGCCGGCGCGTTCTCAACGGCGCCCCTCAGCGCTGAGCGCCAGGCGGAGGGCCTGTGTCTACGCGGCTTCGCGTCCCTGCAGCCACTCCTCGAGCTGAGCGGCGGGCATCGGCTTGGCAATGAAGTAGCCCTGGGCGTACTCGCAGCCAAGCTCGGCCAGCACCCGTAGCGCGGCCTCGGTCTCCACGCCCTCGGCGGTGCACTCGAGCCCAAGTCCGCGGCTGAGCTGGAGCATCGACCGCACCATGACGTCGGCCGGCAGGGAGGAGCCCAGGTTGCGCACGAACGAGCGATCGATCTTGACCTCGCTGAACGGCATGTTTGAAAGCTGAGTCATCGACGAGTAGCCGGTACCGAAGTCGTCGATGGACAGCTGGAAGCCGTCGAGCCGCAGGCGGGTGAGCACCTCGAGTCCCACCATCTCGTCCTGCACGGCGCTCGTCTCCGTCACCTCAAGTACCACGCGCTCGGTGTAGAGGCGCAGATCCCGGCACAGCGCCACGAGGCGGCGGTCAAGATCGCTCTCGGTCAGCTCGGACGCGGAGATGTTGATGGACAGGTGCTCGCGCGTCTGGGCG
>QKAX01000167.1 GCA_003246255.1 Demequina lutea | reverse complement strand
CAAGCACGCACTCGCCGTGGCCGAGCTCCAGCCCCGCGAGCGCAGCGAGGGCCTCATCCCACGTGAATGTCATGAGGCCAGTGTGGCGCGGCGACGAGGCGTGACGCGCGGATGTGAAAACTCCGACACCAAAAAGGGGAACTATCTGGCGGGACGTGCCGTTAGGAAAGGTGTACGCACCTGCCAGGCGTACACCGCATTGTTTTCTCCTTTGAAGCACAAGACCCCCGGCTCCCTCAGGAACCGGGGGTCTTGCTTTGTCCAGCGGCGAGTGCCGCCCTGGACTTAGGACGGACGCGTCGAAGGCGAGTTCCTGGCCGTCATGGCCGGGTCGCGCTCCACGACGTCGCCCAGGGCCTCGTCGATCTTGGCCATGAGCTCGGCGGGGATCGTGACGCCGGAGGCCTTGACGTTCTCCGTGATCTGCTCGGGACGCGAGGCACCGATGATGGCGGCCGACACGTTGTCGTTCTGCAGCACCCACGCGACGGCGAGCTGCGCCATGCTGAGGCCCATCTCGTCGGCGATCGGCTGCAGGTTCTGGACGCGCTCAAGGATCGGCTCGTCCATGAAGCGCTCCACGAAGCGGGCGCCGCCCTTGGTGTCGGTGGCACGCGAGCCCTCGGGCGCGGGCTGGCCCGGCTTGTACTTGCCGGTGAGCACGCCCTGCGCGACGGGGGACCACACGATCTGACCCAGGCCACACTCCTTGGACGCGGGCACGACCTCCTCCTCAATGACGCGCCACAGCATCGAGTACTGGGGCTGCGACGAGATGAGCTGGAAGCCGAGCTCCTTGGCCAGCGCGGAGCCGCGACGGATCTGGTCCGCGGTCCACTCGCTCACGCCGATGTAGTGAGCCTTGCCCTGGCGCACCACGTCGGCAAAGGCCTGCATCGTCTCCTCGAGCGGCGTCTCCTTGTCGAAGCGGTGTGCCTGGTAGAGGTCCACGTAGTCGGTCTGGAGGCGCGTCAGCGAGCCGTTGATGGACTCCATGATGTGCTTGCGCGACAGGCCCGAGTCGTTGGCGCCTGCGGGGCCCGTGGGCCAGTAGACCTTGGTGAAGATCTCGAGGCTCTCGCGGCGCTGTCCCTTGAGCGCATCACCAAGGACCACCTCGGCCTTGGTGTTGGCGTAGACGTCCGCCGTGTCGAAGGAGGTGATGCCGGCGTCGAGCGCGGCGTGGACGCAGGCGGTGGCCTGCTCGTTCTCCACCTGCGAACCGTGGGTGATCCAGTTGCCGTAGGTGAGTTCGGTGATCTTGAGACCGGAATTTCCTAGATAGCGATATGCGACCATGTGGCCAGCCTAACGCGCGCGAGCCGCCCGCATCGAAACGTTACGACGTGGACGGCTCGCTGAGCGGGACGTGAGTGGCTACAAGGGGAACTCGCCGCGCTTCACCACGGGGCGCGGAACGCGCAGGCGGCGCAGGTTGAACATGCGTGCGATGGCGTACATCTGCCAGCCCGAGCGCACCTTGGCGGCGCCCACGCTCTCGCGCATGAGGCGGCCCATCTTGCGCACGGCAAAGATCGTCTCCGCGACCGCGAGGAGCACGAGCGCGTAGAACGAGCCGACGATCGCCGTGCCCACAGTGGTGTTGGCGTTGAAGGCGAGCGAGAGAATCACAAACAGCAGCGCGATGGGCAGCAAGTACTCGCCAATAGAGGTGCGCGCGTCCACATAGTCCCGGAGGAACTTGCGGTCAGGACCGCGGTGCTCGGCGGGCATGTGACGCTCGTCGCCCGACATCAGCGCGGCATTCTCCTTCTCGCGCTGCTCGCGGCGAGCAGCCGAACGCTGGGCGCGGTCGGCCTTGGGGTCCGCGATGAACGGGCGCTTACGCGCGGCCTCCTGGTCCTTGCGCTTGGGGGTCGCGTGACCCTTGCCCTCGATCACCTCATCGATCGCCGGGGGAGCGTCCTCGTTCTTGTTCTTGCCGAACATCGTTGCCTTTCGTAGGCCGGCGGCGATGCCGGTCAGTCCTTCTCGGGAGTGGGGGCGGGCAGGGCGAGCATGCGGTCGAGCGCGACGCGCGCCTGCTCCTGGGTCACAGGATCCACGACGATGCGGTTGGGCACCTCGCCTGCCACGAGCGACTCGAGCGCCCACACCAGGTGGGGCAGGTCGATGCGGTTCATCGTGGAGCAGAAGCACACGGTGTCCTCGAGGAAGTGCACCTGCTTGTCGGGGTGGGCGTTCGCGAGGCGTCGCACCAGGTTGAGCTCCGTGCCGATGCCCCACGCGGAGCCGGGCTCGGCGGCGTCGAGCGCCTTGATGATGAACTCGGTGGAGCCCACCAGGTCGGAACTGGTCACCACCTCGTGCTGGCACTCGGGGTGCACCAGGATGTTGATGCCGGGCACCGTCGAGCGCAGGGCGTCCACGTTGTCCTTGCGGAACCGGCCGTGCACGGAGCAGTGGCCCTTCCACAGGATCATGCGTGCGGCGGCGAGGGCCTCGGGGGTGTTGCCGCCCAACGGCTTGCGGGGATCCCATACGACGCAGTCGTCGAGGCTCAGGCCCAGCTGCAGTACGGCGGTGTTGCGGCCAAGGTGCTGGTCGGGAAGGAACAGCACCTTGCCGTCGCCCTGCACTCCGCCCACCTGGTCGAACGCCCAGCGCAGGGCGACCTCGGCGTTCGAGGACGTGCATACGGCGCCCTCGTTGCGGCCGCAGAACGCCTTGATGGCGGCGGTCGAGT
>QKAX01000207.1 GCA_003246255.1 Demequina lutea | reverse complement strand
CGTGCGCACGTACACCGTCACGGGCGAGCTGTTCTTCGCTTCGTCGAATGACCTCTACAGCCAGTTCGACTACGCCGGTGACCCCGAGCGCGTGGTGATCGACGTGAGTGGCTCGCACATTTGGGATGCCTCCACGGTGGCCGCACTGGATGCCGTCACCGCCAAGTACGAGCGCCACCGCAAAGCGGTGTCGATCGACGGCCTCAACGACGCGTCGCTTGCGTTCCACGATCGCATCTCGGGGCACCTGGGCGCTGGGCACTAGCCCGGCCGATGCCGGGGTGGACCTGGCCCGATGCCGTACCCGGCGTCGGGACGAGGGCGTTGAGCACACGCCACGCGCCAGCCGAGGCCCTCAGTGCCGAAAATCGGCCGCCAACTCTCAGCACTCAGGGCCTCGGCTGCTCGGGAGCCGGCAGTGTCACGGTGACCGGATCGCGCGGCTCGGATCGCGCGGCTCGGATCGCGCGGCTCGGATCGCGCGGCTCGCCAGGTTCGCCGATCCCTGTGAGTAACTGGCGCCTGCCGAGCCCGGGTTGCGCAGCCGTCAGTTACTCACAGCACGCAGGCAAGTGAAGGCGAGAAGGCGGGTGCCAGCGACTCCGAAGCCAGCAACGCACGCCACCCACGCTTCTTTTGACAAGTTCAAAAGAAGCGGTACCTTTGAAGCATGTCCCCCTCGCACGCCCTCAACGCCGCGAATCTGCTCCGCGACGCGGGCATGCGCGTGACCAAGCCGCGTGAAGCGGTAGTGGTCGCCCTCGCAGAGCAGCCGCACGCATCGGCCGATGAGGTGTACTCGGCCATCGCAAGCGCGCTGCCCGGCACCTCCATCCAGGCCGTGTACAACGTGTTGGGCGACCTGGCCGGACGCGGCGTGGCGAGGAGGATCGAGCCAGCAGGCTCGGCCGCCCGTTACGAACTGCGTGTGGACGACAACCACCACCACATCGTGTGTACCAGGTGCGGCGCCATTGCCGACGTCGATTGCGTCGTCGGTCATGCGCCGTGCCTGACCCCTAGTCAGTCTCACGGCTTCGCGCTCGCGCAGGCCGAGGTGACGTTCTGGGGACTCTGCGAGGCGTGCCTCGCCAGCTCCGAGGATCTGGCGCCGGCCGGCGCCTGACCCCCATCTCCCCACTCCCAAGGAGAACTCATGTCCGAGAAGTTCACCACCACCAACTCGGGTGCCCCGGTCGCGTCTGACCAGCACTCGCTCACCATCGGCGCCGACGGCCCGACGTCGCTCACCGACCACTACCTGGTCGAGAAGCTCGCCCAGTTCAACCGTGAGCGCGTGCCCGAGCGCGTGGTGCACGCCAAGGGCGGCGGCGCCTTCGGTACGTTCACCACCACCAACCCGGAGATCGCCAAGTACACGCGTGCCGCGTTGTTCCAGGACGGCGTGCAGACCGAGATGCTCGCGCGCTTCTCCTCGGTCGCGGGCGAGTCCGGCTCTCCTGACACGTGGCGCGACCCCCGCGGCTTCGCGCTGAAGTTCTACACGACCGAGGGCAACTACGACCTCGTGGGCAACAACACCCCCGTGTTCTTCATCCGCGACGGCATCAAGTTCCCCGACTTCATCCGCTCGCAGAAGCGCCTGCCCGGCTCGCACCTGCGCGACAACGACATGCAGTGGGACTTCTGGACGCTGCAGCCAGAGTCCGCGCACCAGGTCACGTGGCTCATGGGCGAGCGCGGCCTGCCCCGCTCGTGGCGCGAGATGCAGGGCTACGGCTCGCACACGTACCAGTGGATCAACGCCGAGGGTGAGCGCTTCTGGGTGAAGTACCACTTCAAGTCTCAGCAGGGAGTGCACGGTCTCACGATCGAGGAGGCGGGTCAGCTTGCCGGCTCGGATGGAGACCACCACATCCGCGACCTGTACGAGCACATCGAGGCCGGCGACTTCCCGCGCTGGGACCTGTACGTGCAGGTGATGCCGTACGAGGACGCGAAGACGTACCGCTTCAACCCCTTCGACCTCACCAAGGTGTGGCCGCACGGCGACTATCCGCTGATCCCGGTGGGCGTCATGGAGCTCAACAAGAACCCCGAGAACTACTTCGCGCAGATCGAGCAGGCGACGTTCGCGCCGTCGAACTTTGTGCCCGGCATCGGCGCCTCGCCCGACAAGATGTTGATGGCGCGCATCTTCAGCTACGCCGATGCTCACCGCTATCGCGTGGGCACCAACCACGCCGACCTGCCTGTGAACTCCCCGCATGCGGCCGACGCGAACGGGCACTCGTACTCGAAGGACGGGGCGATGCGGTACAGCTTCGCGCCGGCATCGGCTCCCGTGTACGCGCCCAACTCGCTGGGCGGGGCTCACGCCGACGCCGAGCGCGCGGGCGATGCGGGTAACTGGGAGTCCGACGGTGAGATGGTCCGCGCGGCCGCCACGCTGCACTCCGAGGACGACGACTTTGGTCAGGCCGGCACGCTGTACCGCGAGGTGTTCAACGACCAGCAGAAGCAGCACCTCCTGGACCAGATCACTGGCCACGTGGGTGCGGTGAAGTCCGATGACATTCGCGAGCGCGCGATCCAGTACTGGACCAGCGTGGACGCGGACCTGGGCGCCAAGCTGCGCGCCAACCTTGCCGCCGAGGGTGCGCCCGTCGAGGCCGGCGAGCCCGGAACCGGCGTGGAGCCAGTGGAGGTCTAGTCCTTCACGGCTCGCGAGTACATGCGAGTAACGCAGCAAAGGGGCGG
>QKAX01000065.1 GCA_003246255.1 Demequina lutea | reverse complement strand
CATGTGCGTCACGAACGGACGCGCCGCCGCGCCGCCGTGCTGGGTCTGCAGCATCGGCGTCTCGATCTCGATGAAGCCGCGCGAGTGCAGCGACTCGCGCAGCGAGCGCATGAGGTGCGCGCGGTTGCGGGCGGTCTCGCGGGCCAGCGGTCGCACAATCAGGTCCACGTAGCGCTGACGCACGCGCGTGTCCTCCGCGAGGTCCTTGTGCAGCACCGGCAGCGGGCGCAGCGCCTTCGCGGCGATGGCCCACTCGGTGGCGAACACGCTCACCTCGCCGCGACGCGACTTGCCGGCGCGGCCCTTGGCAAAGAGGTGATCTCCCAGATCGACGTCCGTCTTGAACGCGGCCAGTCGCTCCTCGCCCACGGCGTCGAGGCTCACCATGATCTGCAGACGGTTGCCCTCGCCATCCTGAATGGCGGCAAAGCACAGCTTGCCCGTGTTGCGCACAAACACGACGCGGCCGGCCACGGCGACCACGTCGTCGGTCTCTTGGCCGTCCTCGAGCCCTGCGTACGCGGCGCCGACCTCCGCGATCGCGTGCGTCAGCGGCAGCGAGACGGGGTACGCCTCGCCGCCCTCGGCGAGAATGCGGTCGCGCTTCTCGCGGCGGATGCGCATCTGCTCGGGAAGGTCGTCTGCTGCGGGGGCGATGGGCTGCTCAGTCACGCGGTCAAGGTTACCGTTCGCGTGCGGGACCTCCACAGCGGCGCCACGGTGGGGTCAGGCGGCCTAGGGCCGCAGGTCCAATGCGATGTCCAGAATCGGCGACGAGTGGGTGAGCCCTCCCACCGACATGTAGTCCACGCCCGAGGCGGCCACCTCGCGCGCGGTGGCGAGGGTCAGGCCCCCGGTCGCCTCGAAACGCACGCGACCAAAGCGCTCCTCGTGCGACCGGACCTCATCGATCACGCGCTTCATCTGCGACGGCGACATGTTGTCGAGCATGAGGAACCGCGCACCCGCCGCGAGCGCCTCGAACGCCTGGGCACGGCTCTCGATCTCCACCTGGATGGGCACGCCGGGAAAGCGACGTCGGATCGCCTCGATCGCGGCGGTGACGGAGCCTGCCGCCACCACGTGGTTGTCCTTCACCATCGCGCAGTCGAACAGCCCAAAGCGCTTGTTGACGCCGCCGCCGCACCGCACAGCGTACTTATCGAGCTCGCGCAGTCCAGGCGTGGTCTTGCGGGTGTCTAGCACCCGAGCCCGAGTGCCCAGGAGAGCGTCGGCCCAGCGACGCGTGTGGGTGGCCACTCCCGAGGCTCGAGACATGATGTTGAGGATCGTGCGCTCGGCAATCAGGACCACGTGACCGGGTCCGTCGATCGAGGCGACCACTGTGCCACCCGCGACCCTGTCGCCGTCTGTCGAGAGCAGCGTGACGGTGGGCACCGTGAGCTTGAGCCTGCGCGCGACCTGAGTGACTGTCTCCGTGACCACCGGCAGGCCGGCAACCACGCCGTCCTCGCGCACCACGATGTCGCCGCGCACCTGCACGTCCGAAGGGATGGTGGCCTGGGTGGTGACGTCCCGGCCCGGCGCACCTCCCAGGTCCTCGTCGAGCGCCACCGACACCGCCCGCGTGAGCCACGCGGGGTCGAGCGGGCGATCCTGGGGCAGGTCCTCGGGCATCATGGCGCCATTCTGCCAAGTCCCTGGCCGAGACGCCTCATGCCACACGGCCCGGTTCCGCCGAACGCAAAAGGTCCTCCCGATACGGGTACGGGAGGGGGTATCCTCGATCAATCGGGACAGCCCCACTGCCCCGCCGCTCGAAGGAGATGTCATGACCGCCGTTCACCTGGACGCCCAGGACATGGAGCCCGTCGTCAAGCGCCTCCGACGTGCGCAGGGCCAACTCGCTGGCATTCTCAACATGATCGATGAGGGCCGCGATTGCGGCGACGTCGTCACGCAGCTGGCGGCCGTCTCCAAGGCAATCGACCGCGCGGGCTTCACCATGATCGCGGCTGGCCTGCAGCAGTGCATTCGTTCCGATGAGGACGAGACCGAGGCCCGCGAGCGCCTCGAGAAGATGTTCATGTCGCTGTCCTAGGCGACGCGCACGCTCGTTAGAGCGTGTCCGACTCGCGAGGTGCGAGCCGCGCCTCAAGCCCCCGCCTCAGGTGGGCCGCCGCGCCCTGATCCCCCGCGGCGACGGCATCGGCCAGGTCCGTGAGCTCGGCCTCGAGACTGCGCTGCGCGGCGAGCGCTTGCGACCCGAACGTCCTTGCCACGTCCTTGCGGTAGGAGCGCCGCTTCCACCAACTGCGCTTGACGGCGTCAACGTACGTCACGGGGATGCGGCCGAGCGCGCCAGGGGCAGCGAGCGTGCGCTCAAACCAGCGGTGCTCGGCCCCTCGCACCAGGCGAATGGCACCCCACACGAGCAGCGGCACCGCCACGAGGAATGCGAGTCGGGCAGGGAGCGCGACCAGCAACGGCGAGTTCCAGAGCATGTGCAGGAGCGGGCCCGCCACCACAAGGGCCAACCCCACCGGGACGCGCAGGCGGCCGCGGTCGGTGATCCAGAACCCCACACCGGCGCCCACAAGCGCCGAGAACACCACGTGAGACACCGATGCGAACAGCACTGCTCGCATGAAGAACACGATGAGCGTCGAGGCCACGGGGTCCTCGCCAAAGCTCAGGTAGGCGATGTTGAAGCCGTACAGGATGTCCTCGGTCACCGTGAACCCGAGGCCCGCGAAACCGGCG
>QKAX01000134.1 GCA_003246255.1 Demequina lutea | reverse complement strand
GACGTGAGCCTTCATGTGGAGCCGGGTGAGATCTATGGGGTGATCGGGCGCTCGGGGGCCGGCAAGTCCACCCTGATCCGCACCGTCAACATGCTGGAGCGGCCGGACGCCGGCACCGTCTCGGTGGACGGCCTGGATCTCACCGCGCTCGGCGACTCGGAGTTGCGCAAGGCACGCCAGCGCATCGGCATGATCTTTCAGCAGTTCAACCTGCTTGAGTCGCGCTCAGTGCGCGGCAACGTAGAGCTCGCGCTCGAGATCGCGGGAGCTGATCGCGCGACCCGCAAGGCCCGCTCCTCGGAGATCCTTGAACTCGTGGGCCTGAGCGACCGTGCGGGCGCGCGCGTGTTCGAGCTCTCGGGCGGGCAGAAGCAGCGCGTCGGCATCGCCCGGGCGCTCGCTAGCAACCCCAAGGTGCTGCTCTCGGACGAGTCGACCAGCGCGCTGGACCCCGAGACCACAGCGTCGATCCTTGGCCTGCTGCGCCAGCTCAACCAGGAGCTTGGCCTCACGATCCTGCTCATCACGCACGAGATGGACGTGGTGAAGACCCTGTGCGACTCGGCTGCCCTGATGCGCGACGGCCGCATCGTGGAGCACGGCCGGCTCGACGACATCGTGCTGCGCGAGGACTCCATCATGTCCCGCGACCTGTTCCCGCTCGGCGAGCTTCCCGAGCCGCGCGGTACCACCATCATCGAGATCACCTTTGTGGGGCTTGCCTCCGAGGAGCCCGTGATCTCGCGCCTGGCGCGCACCCACGAGCTCGACACGAGCCTGCTCGGTGCCGCTATCGAGACTATCCACGGCCGCCAGACCGGGCGGACGCGCCTCGAGCTCACCGGCAGCGCCGCGCAGGTAGACGCCGCCGTCGCCGACCTCCGCTCGCAGGGCCTCACTGTCCAGAGGGTGAGGGAGGCGCGATGATCGACCGCAACGATCCCGACTTCTGGTCCACACTCTTCTCCGTCGTGTGGAAGGCCACTGGCGAGACCCTCTACCAGGTGGGATGGTCCCTCCTGCTGACGGCCATCCTCGGCCTCGCGATCGGCACCCTCCTCGTGGTCACCGACAAGGGCGGCATGCTCGAGCGCCCCCTTGGCTCGCGCGCCGTGGGCCGCACCATCAACCTGGTGCTGCAGCTGATCGTGAACCTCGGCCGCTCCATTCCGTTCCTCATCCTGATGATCGCGCTCATCCCGTTCACGCGCCTCGTGCTCGGCACCGCGTTTGGCGTGACGGCCGCGATCGTCCCCCTCACGGTGGCCGCCGTGCCGTTCTTTGCGCGCATCGTGGAGATGTCGCTGCGCGAGGTCGCGCCGGGCCTGCTCGAGGCCGGCTCCTCGCTGGGCGCCACGCGCTGGCAGCTCGTGCGCAAGGTGCTGATCCCCGAGTCCCTGCCCGGCCTCATCCTTGGCTTCACCACCACGGCCGTGTCCGTGGTGAACTTCTCCGCCATCGTCGGCACCATCGGCGGCGGCGGCTTGGGTGACGTGGCCGTGCGCTACGGCTACCAGCGCTACTCGACCGAGTACATCATCGTGGTCATTGTGGTGCTCGTGGTGATCGTCGCGTGTCTCCAGGGCCTCGGCGGCTGGATGTCCATGCGAATGCGACGGGGCGGCACCCCTTCCGCGCGCCTCGGCGCTGCGGTGTCGCCCGCGCAGGACGCCGAGTAAACCACTCCCCCGCCGCGCCTCACAGCGCGCGGCATTCGCAGTACCCCATCAGAAATGGAAAGCATCATCATGCGTCAGCACATCACCCTGTCCGCCTTCGCCGCCGTTGCAGCGCTGGGCCTGGCCGCCTGCTCGTCGAGCGACGACGCCACGTCCGGAGCATCGGCCGACGCGTCGGGCACCCCTGCCGCCGAACTCCAGACGCTCGTTGTGGGAGCCACCGCGGTGCCCGCCGGCGAGCTCGTGCAGTTTGTGATCGACTCGGGCCAGGCGGAGGCCGCGGGCCTCGACATCCAGGTCACCGAGTTCTCGGACTACAACACGCCCAACCCCGCGCTGTCCGAGGGTTCGACGGACGTCAACCTGTTCCAGCACAAGCCGTTCCTGGACCTCTACAACGAGAACGCGGGCGACGACCTGGTGAGCGTGGGCGAGGTCTACCTGCCCCCGCTGGCCCTGTACTCCAAGACCGTTGACGCGATCGAGGACCTCCCGGATGGCGCCACCATCGCGCTGCCCAATGACGCCTCGAACGAGTCGCGCGCGCTGCTGCTGCTCGCGTCGGCCGGCCTGATCGAGACCACCGACGCACCGTCCACTGTGGCCGACATCACCGCCAACCCCAAGGGCTTCGAGTTCCTTGAGGTGGACGCGGCCAGTCTGCCCGCGGCGCTGGATGACCAGGATGCGGCGATCGTGAACTTCTCGTTCGCTGCTGCCGCCGGCCTGAACTCGGACCTGCAGATCCTCTCCGAGGGCACCGAGTCGCCGTACTTCAACATCCTCGCGACCCGCGCCGAGCTTGCGGACGACGCCCGCGTCGCCGCGTTCTACGCGACGCTCACGTCTGAGGAGACGCAGGCGTGGATCCTCGAGACCTACAACGGCCTGGTGATCCCCGCAGCGACCAACTAGTCGCACACGCACGAAGGCCCCGTCCCGGTGGGCGGGTTCCAGGGGTCCTCGCAACACCTGGTGTTTAGCTAGGTGGTGATTAGTAGATCACGCAGACGCTCGGCTGGTGTTTTCCAGCCGAGCGTTTTGCGTGGTCGGCCGTTGAGTTCCTGGGCGACGTGCTCCAGGTCGAGGGCGCTG
>QKAX01000103.1 GCA_003246255.1 Demequina lutea | reverse complement strand
GCAGATGCTGGCGCGCTTTGCCGAGATGGTCGCCGATCGCCAGCCCGGGCTCGATGCCTCGGCGCTGCTTCCGCAGGTGCTCGTCGCGGGAGACGACGCTGGCTCCCTGACCGCCGAAGGCGCCGCGCTCCTCGACCCGACTGGTGCCCTGCAGCCCGGCGCCCCAGTGGCCGCGCCCGAGGGCGACGCCGGCACCGGCATGGTGGCCACCAACGCCGTCGCGCCGCGCACCGGCAACATCAGCGCCGGCACCTCAATCTTTGCCATGGTGGTGCTGGAGAAGGCCCTCGACTCGGTGCACGAGGAGCTCGACCTCGTGACCACCCCCGTGGGCGACCTGGTGGCGATGGTGCACTGCAACAACGGCGCGAGCGAGCTGGGCACCTGGGCTGGCGTCTTCACGGAGTTCGCCGAGGCCATGGGCTTTGACGGCGGCTCCGACGCGGTGTTCGAGACGCTGTTCCGCGCCGCGCTCGATGGCGAGGCCGACGGCGGCGGCCTGCTCGCCTACAACTACCTGTCCGGCGAGCCGATCACGGGCCTCGCGGAGGGCCGCCCCTTGGTGGTCCGCACTCCCGGATCGCGCCTCACCCTTGCGAACTTCATGCGCACGCAGGTGTACGCCGCGTTCGGCACCCTGAGCCTGGGCATGAAGGTGCTGCACGGCGAGGGCGTGGGCCTCGACTCGATGTTTGCTCACGGCGGCATGTTCCGCACCGCCGGCGTCGCGCAGCGCCTGCTCGCCGCCGCCATCGGCGCTCCCGTCTCGGTGGGCGACACCGCCTCCGAGGGCGGCGCGTGGGGCATGGCGGTGCTCGCCGAATACCGCCGCGCAGGCGCGGGCGCGTCGCTGCCCGAGTACCTGGCATCGGCCGTGTTCGCAGGGGTGACGCTCGACGTGGCCCAGCCGGACGCTCACGACGTCGCGGGCTACGAGGCGTGGCTCGACCAGTACTCGGCGGGTCTCGCGATCGAGAAGGCGGCCGTCGAGGCAATCAACTAGTTCGGTCCGACGCCGGGGCGCTTCCCGGACGGGACATAGGCAATTCCTACCCATTGAGGGCACGCGCGCACGCGCGGCACACTTCCCTGCGCGCCCACCGGCGCCCAGTCCCGTCTGCCGCTGCACCACCGCAGAGAATCGAGTGCCCCATGCTTCGCCGTCTCCCGCTTACCACCGCTACAGCCGCCTTCGCGGCCCTGCTCCTCGCCGGATGCGGCGGCGCGTCCGACGCCGAAGAGACCACCGACGCGGCGATGGAGACGGCGGTCGAGCAGCCCGCCGAGGAGACGGCACCGGCCGCCGAGGAGTCCACGGAGAAGTCCGGCGGCGACGTGGAGACCGTGGCGTACCCCGACGGCTGGCCCGCAGAACTGCCAGTCCCCAACTGCGACCTGACCGATGCGGCCACGTACGGCACTGACCTCGCCGCGTCGGGCGGTCTGGCAGCGCTCACCTACTCGTGCGCCGACGGCGAGGCCGAGGGCGCCGCGCTCATGGAGGCGCTCGCCGCGCAGACCACCGAGACCAACAACCTTGTCACGAGCGGCTTCTACGAGACCGACACGTGGACCATCCAGGTGGGCTACGACGCGTCCGAGATCAAGTACAACGTGACCCGCAAGTGATGCGCCACGCCGGTACTGGCAGGCGGACTCGGCGCATCGCCACGGCGTGGGGTCTCGCGGCTCTGGCCGTTGTCGCGGCGGCCGCGTGCGAGGCCCCATCCGACGGCGATCCGACGCCCAGCGTGACCGTCACCAGCGAGGTGGCCGGAGGTGCGGCGGGAGGCCCGGCCACGTCGGCCGCTCCCCCGGCTCCCTCGGGTTCGCCCGAGCCCGAGGCACCAATGGAAACGGAGTCCGTTCCCGAGGCGTTCGTGCCGCCCGAGGAGCTCGCCGACCTGGCCTTCCCCGAGGACTGCGAGCACATCGAGACCACGCGCGAGGACTCGGACGGAGTCCAGGCCTGGCGCCTCGTGTTCGACTGCCCGTCGCCCGAGCAGGCCTTTGCGCACGTGCGCGAACGTCTTGAGGCCAAGGGCTACGTGTACGACGGCTTCGCGTTCTGGACGCTCGGCACCACGCGCGTGGCGCTGGGCGGCGAGCACGAGACCGGCGGCGGCGAGGGCCCCGGCCAATGGGGCATGCAGGTGTTCCGCAACTAACCCACGACGTCGCGGCGTGGCGCCGCCTCATGGGCACGTTCACTCGAGCGGGGGGCCCATGACGCAGCGTCGCGCCGCGCACCTGATACGAAGGATGTGCGATGAGGTCCCGACTTCTCATGACCCTTGCGCTGGGCGCAGGCTTGCTGACCGCCACCGCGTGCGGACCCACGGACGATGCCGACCCGACGCCGGCGCCCGTGACCACAAGCTCGGCCGCCGAGGCGCAGGCAGAGACCGCCGTCGAGGAGGCCACGCCCGCGCCTTCTGCCGAGGCGCCCGCATCCGCGGACCTCGAGGTACCCGCCGAATGGCCCGAATGGGGCTACCTCCCGTGGGGCTGCACCGAGCTCGTGTATGCCGCCGTGGGTGAGCGCGCCGTCTACCTGTACTACTCGTGCGGCGACCCGTCCGCCGAGATCGAAGGCTTCCACCTCGCGTCGGCCCAGCAGGAGGGATGGACGCTTGTGTACCACGACGCAGGCGAGGGAGCTGGCTGGATGCCTGACGGGGACCCCGACAAGGGCGTCCAGGTGCGCACCACCACCGAGCACGGCGCCACGCTCGAGTCCATCGCGGGCTTGGGCTGACGCGAGCGACAGCTCACGCA
>QKAX01000089.1 GCA_003246255.1 Demequina lutea | reverse complement strand
GTCGGGGTGACAGGATTTGAACCTGCGACCTCGTCGTCCCGAACGACGCGCGCTACCAAACTGCGCCACACCCCGAAAAATGCCTGCCTAGGATATCCGACCAGGCACCCTGTCGCGAAATCGGCCCCGCTATGCCTCGTCTCGCGGCACTAGCGTGAGCACCGTCGCCTCCGGCCTGCACGCAAAACGCACCGGCGCGTACGGCGAGGTGCCGGCCCCCGCACTCACGTGCAACCACGTCGAGCCATCGTCGATCGACTCCCCCGGCCACGTCGACAAGCCCTTCACTCGACGCGCATCGAGGTCGCAGTTGGTGACGAGCGCGCCGTAGAACGGCACCGTCACCTGGCCGCCGTGCGTGTGGCCTGCGAGCATCAGGTCCACGTCGTCGCTCCGCAACGCGCCCAGCGCGCGGAGGTAGGGTGCGTGCACCACGCCAAGGTGGAGGTCGCCACGCTCACCTGCTGGCGCAGGCATCGCGTCGCGGCGACAGTGAGGATCGTCCATGCCCACAGCTGTCACCGACAGACCGTCAAGCTCAAACGCAGCGCGCGCGTTATTGAGATCGTGCCAGCCCGCGTCAAGGAAGACCTGCCGCAGCGACTCCGTGGGCAGCTCCGCGCGGTCCCCCTTCACGCGCGACGGTCCCGCGAAGTACTTGAGAGGGTTGAGAGGCGTGGGAGCCCAATAGTCATTGGAGCCGAACACAAACAGACCCGGCACGCCAAAGAGGCCCGCGAGGGACTCCGCGACAGCGGGCACGGCGCCGGCGTGTGACAGGTTGTCGCCGGTCACCACCACGAGGTCCGGGTATTCGCCCGCCAGCGATGCCGCCCACTGGACCTTGTCCCGCTGCGACGGCGTCATGTGGAGGTCAGAGACGTGCAGCACCGTAAGCTCGTCCGATCCCGGTGGAAGCACGGGCACCGTGACACGTCGCACAGTGAAGGCGTGCGCCTCCGCCAGGCCCCACGCGAGGCCCGCGGCTCCCGCAGCTACCATCCCCAGGCCGGCAGCGGCGAGAGGCTTCACGGGTTGCCGCCTCCGTTGCCGCCGCCATTGCCTCCGCCGTTGCCCGGGTTCGGGTTAGGGGTCGGCTCCACCACGGGGTTGGGGTCCCAACCCTCCGAGGGGTTGTCTGCCGTCCACCCGTCCGGGGGCCACGAGGAGCCCCACCAGTCGCTCGGCGCGGTCAGCGGGTCCCAGTTGGACGGCCAGTTGTACCACCAGTTGGGGTACGCGGGCTCGGAGAGGAAGTACGTCACCGTACCGCCCACCGTCATCATGGAGCCCGCCTCGGGCGTCTGCTGCACGATCGTGCCGGCCGGCAGATCTGGCCGGTAGATCTTCTGATCCGATACCGAGTAGTGGAAGCCGGCGTCGTTGATCGTCTCGTTCGCCTCGGTCTGCGGCAGACCTGAGACGTCCGGGACCACTCGCTGCACGCCGTTGAGGATCTGCGAGGTGGGCGCCGTGAATCCGGTGGCGGGCGCCCCCTCCGTCGCCGAGAGCATGTACTGCTGCCAGATCGGGCCCGAAATGTCGCCGCCGTACCAGTAGCCGCGGCGCGACTTCCCATTAATGGTCGAGTTGAAGTTGGCCTGATCGACCTCGGCGTTGCCGGACCACACGGCCGTCACGATGTACGGCGTGAAGCCCACGAACCACAAGTGCTTGGACTCCTGCGAGGTGCCAGTCTTGCCGGCCGCCGGCACGCTCAGCGTGAAGTTCTTTCCCGTGCCGTAATCGAACACCTTTGTCATGGCGTACGTCACGCCGTCAGCCACCTCGGGCCTGATCACCTGCGAACAGGCCACGCTCGGGGCCGTCACCTCGGAGCCGTCCGAATAGGTGGCTGGCTCGCCCGTCAGGGTCGTGATGGAGGTGATGGAGCGGGGCGTGCAGTGCACGCCGCGGTTGGCGAAGGTCTGATACACGGAGGCCATCGTCAGCGGCGACGCATTCTGTGTGCCCAGCGCAATCGAAGGGACCTGCTCAAACTCGGCGCCATCGGCTCGCTCGAATCCCAGCTTCTCGGCCATGTCGCGAATGTCGCAGAGGTCGAGCTCGTGCGCCATGGCCACGTACGCCGTGTTGATGGAGTACGCGGTCGCGTCAGTGACGGTTGTCTGGCGGTTCTCGGAGACCTCCACGTTACCGGGGTTCCACGGTCGGTTCAGCGCGTAGGGGCTACCGCAGACCGTGAAGTCGCCCGTCACATACGAGCGCCTGGATCCCGAGACAACCTCCTCGAGCGCGTGTCCCTGGTCGAGCCACGCGGCGAGGATGATGGGCTTGAAGGACGATCCAGGAGAGAAGCCTCGGGATCCGCCCTCGGCGCGCGTCACGGCGAGATTGATGGCTGTCGAGTTGGGGAGCTTTGAGGCCGGGTCGAAGTCGCGGTTCTCGCCCATGGCAAGGATGTTTCCCGTGGCCACGTCCAGCGACACGAGAGCGTTCTCGAGCCCGCTCGGATCGTCCATCGGGATGCCATCGCGCAACGCCTGGTTGGCTGCCGCCTGCTTGGCCGGGTCAAGAGTGGTGACGATCTTGAGGCCACCGTTGTAGAGCAGCTGGGTGCCCTCGCCGTTGAAGTTGGCGTCGTCGGCGATGTACTTGGTCACGTAGTCGCAGAAGAACGGCGCGAGGTCGGAGGCCGAGCAGGACGCCTTGACGTAGGTGATGTTGAGAGTGTCGGCGATGGGGGTGTTCTTGTAGACCGTGTACTCAGACAGGGTCAGGTGGCCCTGCTCAAACATGCGCTGCAGCACCACGTTGCGGCGCTGCTGCGAGTCCTCGGGATTGCGGATCGGGTCCCACGCCGTGGGGTTCTGCGTGATGCCCGCGATCGTCGCGGCCTGGATCGCGCTGAGCTCCTTGGCCGGGATACCAAAGTAGAGCTGAGACGCCGCCTCGACGCCGTACACCGAGGGGCCGTACTGCGCGATGTTCAGGTACTGCTCGAGCACCTGCTCCTTGCCACAGTCCACCGCAGGATCGTCACCGGAACACTCGGTGCCGTACTCCGCGTTCAGCTTCTCCTCGTAGGCGAGCGCAAGGCGCCACTCGCGAATCTTGCGCGCCAGCGTGGTCTCCGTCGCGTCTTCGATTGCCGTCTGACGCTCGGCCGAGTCCTGGATGCTCTCCGCTGCCTGTAGCAGCGTGTTCTTCACGAGCTGCTGCGTGATGGTGGACGCGCCGCGAGTCGAGTCCGAGCTCAGGTTGTCCTTCGCCGCGGCGAGCAGACCCTCGCCGTCGACGCCATGGTGCAACCAGAAGCGCTTGTCCTCTACATCAACCTGTGCCATCTGCATCCAGGGTGAGATGTCCTGCAGCTGCACCACCACGCGGTTCTGCGTGTAGAAGGTCGCGAGCAGCGTGGTGCCATCGGAGGCATAGATGCTTGACGACTGAGGCAGCGCTGTCTGGTTGAACTGCTCCGGCAGCGCCTCAAAGAGATCTGCCGTGCCATTCGCCGCCTCGCCCGCGACCGTCACTGCGGGAAGCGCGAGACCGGCAACCAGCACGCCTCCCATGACGGAGAACAACAAGAAGCCCACGACTGACGTCACCAACTGCACAAACGTGACGCGCCCGTCGCGCCGCGCGCGCTCGGAAGTCAACAAACCCATGGGAGAACCTTACGTGGTGGGAGAGCGGTGCTGGCGTGGCAACGTCCGACGCCCACTCCAGGTTCCGCGCCGCCGGGGGCTACGCTCGTCGCATGACCACTTGGGAGTATGCCACTGTCCCCCTCATCGACCACGTGACCAAGCAGATTCTGGACCAGTGGGGTTCGGATGGTTGGGAGCTTGTCAACGTCATCCAGGGCCCCACTGGCGGCCTGGTTGCCTACATGAAGCGGCCCACGAACTCATGACCCACAGCGAACGCCTCGCAGCCCTTGGCCTGGAGTTGCCCGAGGTGGTACCGCCCGTCGGCTCCTACGTGCCAGCGATTCGCCACGGCGAGTTCATCACCACCTCCGGCCAGGTGCCCTTCCTCGACGGAGCGCTCATCGCGACCGGCATCGTCGGGGCGACCGTCGCGCCGGAGATTGCCGCGAACTGCGCGCGCCAGGCGGCCCTCAACGCGATCGCCGCGGCGGCCGATGTGGCCGGCGGCCTCGACAACATTGCCGCGGTCATCCGCGTGGTCGGCTACGTGGCCTCCACGAGCGACTTTGGCGGCCAGCCTGCGGTGATGAACGCGGCGTCCAACCTCATGACCGACATCTTTGGCGATGCTGGGCGACACGCCCGCTCCGCAGTGGGTGTCGCGGCGCTGCCGCTGGGCGCGCCAGTGGAGGTCGAGGTCACGGTGCAGGTGCGCGAGGGCGTGTAGCCCCGCTCAGCCCCGATGCGACAAAGGCCGACGCTCCAGCGAGCGTCGGCCTTTGTGGTGCAGTCTGCTGTAGTGAAGTCCGCGGCTACCGCGAGCGAGCCCGCAGGCGCTCCGGCTCGTACACCTCGACGGCGCCAATGTGAACGTCGATCCAGCCCCGCGACGCGAAGTCAGCCAGCGCCTTGTTGACAGTCTCGCGCGACGCACCCACGAGCTGGGCGAGCTCCTCTTGAGTGAGGCCGTGACGCACAGTCGCGTGCCCGCGCTCCATGCGTCCAAAGCGGTGAGCCAGGTCCAGGATGGCCTTGGCCACGCGGCCCGGGACGTCGGAGAAGATCAGGTCCGCCATGGTGTTGGACGTGCGGCGGATACGCTGCGCGAGGGCGCGCAGCATGTGGCGGCTCATGTCCAGGTGGTCGTCCAGCCAGGAGTCGAGTACGTCCTTGGGGAGCTCGTACACAATCGCGTCCTCGACGGCATGCGCGCGGGACATGCGCGGGCCCGGGTCAAACACCGAGAGCTCGCCGAACATGTCGCCCACGCCAAGCAGGGCGAGCAGGTTCTCGCGGCCGTCGCGCGCAGTGCGGGCAAGCTTCACCTTGCCGCGCACGATGATGTACATCGCCTGGCCGTCGTCGCCCTCGCGGAAGATGGTCTCTCCGCGAGAGAACTCACGACGCGTCATGGTGGCGATCAGCGAACGCGCGTTCTCGGAATCCATGCCGCCAAACAGCGGCGCGGAACGCAGCAGCTGTTCCTCGCGGGGATTTTCAGGCACGGCTCACCCCCAAAGCGACGGACGCACGGTGCGCCTCTGACATTGCGTTGACCACGTCGGCTGTCACAGTCTCCAGGTTCTCACTTACGCGGGCCTCGTATGAGGCCAGACGCGCTGCGAGCGCGTCAATGCGTTCGATGCTACCGGGTATACCGTCCTCAGCGTCTGTCCAAATGGCAGCGGCGAGTTCGCGGGAGGTCGGCGCGTCGGCCGCGAGCGCCTCCCACGCGGCGTCCAAATCGATCGCCCCGGTCTCCCCCGGAAAGGCCGCGCGGGCAAGCACGAGGTCGCGCTTTGCCTGCAGCAGCCGCATCCACCAGCGGATCCTCGCCAGCTCGCGTCGCATCTCCCTGCGCCGGTGACGCAGCTGCGCGAGGCGCGCATCGCCCAACATCGTCACGCCGCGCCTCCGATCCTCAGCTTTGCCCCTTCAGCACGTTGTATCGGCTAGCGGCCGCCCGCCCTTGAGCACGTATGGACACCGGGACTCTCGGCCTAGAGTGGCGGCATGCCGTCGCGTCACCTCTTGCCCCTCGCAATAGCGGGCGAGCAGCCCTCCACTGCGCTCGTGCGCCGCGCCCGCCGCATCAATCGCGAGCTAGCAGTCGTGTACCCCGACGCTCATTGTGAGCTCGACTTTGAGTCGCCGTTCCAGCTGCTCGCCGCCACCGTACTGAGCGCGCAGTGCACGGATGTGCGCGTCAACCAGGTCACCCCCGCGCTCTTCGCACGCTTTCCCGATGCGACGGCCATGGCGTCGGCCGGGCGCGACGAACTCGAGGAGCTGATCCGACCCACCGGCTTCTTCCGTTCAAAGGCGACAAGCCTGCTGGAGCTCTCGCGCGACCTCGTGGAGCGCCACGACGGCGAGGTGCCAGGCAGGTTGGCCGACCTCGTGGAGCTGAGGGGCGTGGGTCGCAAGACAGCGAACGTGGTGCTGGGCAACGCCTTCGACGTTCCCGGCATCACAGTTGACACGCACATGGGTCGACTCGCGCGGCGCTTGGGGCTCACAGTGAATGAGGATCCGGTGGTGGTGGAACGCGACCTCATGGCGCTCATCGAGCGCAAGGAGTGGACCCTGTGGTCGCACCGCGTCATCTTCCACGGCCGCCGCCGCTGTATGGCCCGCAAGCCCGATTGTGGCCACTGCGAGATCGCGCGCCTCTGCCCCTCGGCTGGCACAGTGGGCGCATGAGACTACTGCTGACAGACGCCGGCGTCACCAACCCCACCATTCACGGTGCGCTCGAGCGGCTGCTCGGCAAGCCGGTGGGCGAGTCGACGGCCCTGCACATTCCCACGGCGTTGCATGCGATGCGCGGAGGAGCGCGCCAGGCCCGTCGAGTGATCGCCGCGGAGGAGTGGCGCTCGCCGTTCTCCGGCATCGGCTGGAAGCAGGTGAGCCTGCTGGAGCTCACGGCCCTGCCCACAGTCCAGCGCGACGTGTGGGTGCCGCTCGTGGAGGGGGCCGACGCCCTGCTCGTCGATGGCGGCGACCCGATGTACCTCGCGCATTGGATGCGCGAGTCCGGCCTTGCCGCGATGCTGCCCGAGTGGGACGGCGTCTACGTGGGGCTCAGCGCCGGCAGCATGATCGCCGGTCCCCGCATCGGCGACTTCTTTGTGGACTGGCAGGCGCCGGACGGCGGCGACGCCGGTCTTGGCCTGGTGAGCTTCTCGGTGTTCCCGCACATGGGTCACCCGGACATCCCGAGCCACTCGCTCGCGGCCGCCACCGAGTGGGCAGCCGGGCTGGGAAACCCCGCGTACGGGACCGGCCACGCGACGGCCATCGCCGTCGACGGGGACGACGTGAGCGTCGCGTCAGAGGGCGAGTGGCACTACTTCGAGTAGCCGCCTCGCGGCGGCACCCTCACTCGTTCGCGTCGGCCGCGTTCGCGCCCGTGCGAATCTGACCAGAGCGAGCGCGGCGCTCGAGCTCGCGCTCGAGGTCCGCCTTGGGGGCCAGGCGAGTGTTCGGCACCGGCTTTGACCGGCGCTCGAACACAGACCGATAGAACTTGTCGCGCCACACGAGGATGCCGGCGCCGGCCGCGGCGGCCAGCACTGACGCCGCGAGCACCGCCATCTTGACCTCCTCCACACGGTCACCGGTGAAGGCAAGGTCGCCAATCAGCAGCGACACGGTGAAGCCGATGCCCGCGAGCCCGGCCATGCCGAGCACATCCCACCAGCTGAGGCCACGGTCAAGCGTGGCCTTGGTGAACGTGGCCACCAGGAACGTGAAGAGCAGGATGCCCACAGGCTTGCCGATCACGAGACCGGCCACCACGCCCTGCGCCACGGGATCCGAAATGGCGCGGCTGATCGCCTCGCCGTTGAACGCGACGCCCGCCGCGAAGAGGGCAAAGACCGGCACGGCGAAGCCTGCGGACACCGGGCGCCAGAAGTGCTCCCAGTGCTCAGCGAGCGAGTGCTTCTCGCCCTTGCGCGCGATGGCGGGGACCACCATGCCCAGCGCCACTCCGGCGATCGTGGCGTGCACACCAGACGCGTGCATGAAGCCCCACGCGAGCAGCGCGATGGGCACCAACACCCAGGCGGTGGTGACGCCGCGCTTGATGAGCAGGCCAAACGCGGCCACGCTCACCACAGCAGCGGCCAGCCACACAAAGGAGATGCCGTGCGAGAAGAACACGGCGATGATGATGATGGCCAGCAGGTCATCGACCACGGCAAGAGTGAGTAGGAACGCACGCAGCGAGTTGGGCAGCCACCGGCCCACGATGCTCAACACGGCCACGGCGAAGGCGATGTCGGTGGCCACCGGGATGGCCCACCCGTCGGTGGAGCCGTTGGGGGACATGAGGTTGATGGTCAGGTAGATGGTGGCGGGAACCGCCATGCCACCCACAGCGGCGACGATGGGCACGATCGCCGTGGACGGGCGACGCAGCTCTCCCGCGACGATCTCGCGCTTGAGTTCGAGTCCCACCACAAAGAAGAAAATGGCCAGCAGGCCGTCCTTGGCCCACGTCTGCAGGTCGAGGTCGAGGTGAAGAGCGTGGGGCCCCACCACAGTGGTCTTGACGGTCTCGTAGGCGTCGGCCCAGCCGCTGTTTGCCCACACCAATGCCAGGATGGTGCCCGCCAGCAGCAGCATGCCGCCAGCGCGCTCGGTCCTCAGCACATCTGCGAGGGTTCGTTCCGTCGACGGGGTGAGTCGGCTGAACAGTCTGCCCGCTTTTGTGCGTGCCATGAGGACCTCTTTTCTAGAACGACGCTGGGGAACGCCGTGGCTCCAGCCTACTCAGCGAGCCCACAGCGCTCCCTCCTCCCCACGTCGGAACCAGGG
Organism: Demequina lutea; assembly: GCA_003246255.1. Lineage (GTDB taxonomy): Bacteria > Actinomycetota > Actinomycetes > Actinomycetales > Demequinaceae > Demequina > Demequina lutea_A. The sequence continues at coordinate 2,071 of QKAX01000089.1, read as the reverse complement.
CGGTTGCTTCCCTCGTCCCTCCGGACGATGCGGGGACCTACGCGTGAGCTGAACGGCTGGACGACGCGTCGCCGGAACCCTTGGCGGGCAGCGGATCGAAGCGGTACCCCACGTTGCGCACGGTGCCGATGAGCTGCTCGTGCTCGGCGCCGAGCTTGGCGCGCAGGCGGCGCACGTGCACGTCAACCGTGCGGGTGCCGCCGTAGTAGTCGAAGCCCCACACCTCTTGCAGCAGCTGATCGCGCGTGTAGACGCGGCCCGGGTGCTGCATCAGGTACTTGAGAAGCTCGAACTCCTTGTAGGTGAGGTCGAGCGGGCGTCCGCGCAGGCGGGCCGTGTAGCCGCCCACATCCACAGTCAACTCGCCGGACGAGTACTCGGCCGCCTTCTCCAGCGGGTCCACGATGGACGCACGACCCATGAGCAGACGGATGCGGGCCTCGACCTCGGCGGGACTCGCCTCGGACAGCACCACGTCGTCGGCGCCCCACTCAGCGGTGACGATCGACATGCCGCCGTCGCGCAGCACCAGCAGCAGCGGCACCTTCACTCCAGTGACCTGCACCAGGCGGCAGTTGTTGCGGGCCTCGGCAAGATCATTGCGGGCGTCCACCACGAGCACGTCGGCGTCGAGCGCATCGAGCATGGCGGAGGGTTCGGGGGCGACAACGCGGGTGCGGTGGCTGAGGAGCGCGAGCGCAGGCAAAACCGCTGCGGCGCCGTCAGCGGACGGCGTGAGCACGAGCAGGTCGGCCATTCGCACCTCCGTTCGGGTTTACTTTAGCGTTACCGATCATGCGAGACTTACGCGCGTGAATCCTGTCACGCGTGCAACGGCCACCACGGGTGCCGCCGTGGTCATTGCCGTCACGGGACTTCTGGGCACCCGCTACCTGGCGATCGGCGTCGCCGCGCTCGTCGTGGTGGCTGCCCTGGGGTGGCCCCGCCTGCTTCGTGTCTATCGCCGACGCGTGTCGAGCGCCATCATCGCCGCCTCCGGCGCCCTCGCCGTGGTAGCTGTCGCGTTCGGTCGAGGAGAGCCCTACCTGCGCTACGCGGTGGCGGCCGCGGCAGCTGCGGTGCTGCTCACGCTCGCTGCCGAGGTGTTCTTTCCCTCGCCCAGGGGCCGCGCCATCACCTCCGTCACCGGCATGATGGCCGGCGCCATTGTGGCTGTCTCGTCCGCGGCCTGGCTCGCGGCGGAACGCACCCCGGGCAATGACGACCTCGTGGTGGCGGGCGCATCGTGCCTCGCAATCGCCGGCATTGCGTCAGTGGCGACGCGCTCGTCGCGCATCAACGCGTTCCTCTCGCTCGGCACCGGCACCGGCGCGGGAATGGGAATGGGCTTCCTCTTCCCGGAGATCGGCTGGGCCGGCGGCGCACTCGTGGGAGTAGCCGCGGCCTCCGCGGTGTTACTCATCAACGAGCTCGCCGACCGCGAGCCGTCTCCTAAGAGCCTCACCGCCGCCATCGCGTCGGGCGTCACGCCCATCCTGGCATCGGGGGTGCTCGTCTATTTGGCCGGAAGGCTGCTGGTGGGCTGATGCTTCTTCGCATCCTGATTGTGGTGGCGGTACTTGCCGTCGCCTCCGTCGCGTACCTGTGGTGGCAACGCCAGCAGGGAAAGGTGCGTCACGTGGAGGTGGCGGGAGCGCTCACCCCCGCTGACCTCGGCGCCCCGCGGGGTCCGCGCGGCAGCCTCGTGCAGTTCTCCACGCCCGTGTGCGCCAAGTGCCCCGGCACCCGCGTGTTGCTCAAGCGCGTGATTGAGGACTACCCGGGCGTGGTCCACATCGACATCGACGCCGCCGAGCAACTGGACATGGCGCGCAGGCTCGACATCATGCGCACGCCCACCACGCTGCTGCTTGACGCCGACGGCGTGGTCATCTCGCGCATGGACGGCCCGCCCACCGTGGCGCAGGTGCGCGAGGCGCTCGACGAGTTGCCACCCGCGCGCGACTACGCGATCTGACACCGCTCTACACTGAGCCTTCACAGAGGAGGTGTCGTGTCCCCCACACCTGACATCCAGATTGACCCCCGCGGTTACCGCTTTGGCGCGCTC
>QKAX01000039.1 GCA_003246255.1 Demequina lutea | reverse complement strand
AGGGCGTGGCCGGCATCGGCCGCCTCCAGCACTACCTCGTACACGCGCCGCTGGACGGGAGTGAAGGTGCCGTCGATGGGCAGGGTGCGCGTGATGTCGGCCGTATAGAGGCTCTCCACCTCCACGCCGGCGTCGAGCAGTAGCAGGTCGCCGCGACGCACCTGTCCCGTGTTGCGAATCCAGTGCAGCGTGGTCGCGTGGTCGCCCGATGCCGCGATGGTCTCGTAGCCCACCGCGTTGCCCTCCTCGCGCGCGTGGCCGTCGAACGTTGCCTCGATCACGCGCTCGCCGCGCTTGTGCTCCACGGCGCGGGGTAGCTGCGGCACGACGCGCTCGAAGCCCGCGATGGTCGCGTCGATCGCGTCGCGCATCTGCTGAATCTCGTACTCGTCCTTGACCATGCGCATCTCGCTCAGCGCGCGGTGCACGGCCTTGGTGGGGTGGTTCGCCAGGCGGATCCCGCCGGGCAGCTCCACGAGCGGCTTGGTGGCGATGCCCGTCATCGCCTCGAACTCGGTGAGGCCTGGGCGGCGGCCAATCCAGAACTCGCCCGAGCGCGGATCCGAGTAGAAGCCCTCGTCGTCGGCACCGGCCGGGGGGATCACGTACAGCGTCGCGTCGTGGCCCGCATCGGCGTCGTCCTTGCCGCCGCGCGGCTCCATGACAAGCACCGCGCCCGGCTCGTAGTCCGCGCCAAGGCCCGTGAGGTACGCGAAGTCGCTGTCGGGGCGGAAGCGGTAGTCGGTGTCGTTGGAGCGCACCTTGAGCTCGCCGGCCGGGGCGACGATGCGCACGCCGGGGAACAGCTTGCTGAGGCGCTCGCGGCGCGTGGCCGCGTACGGGGCCGACGCGATGGCGGTGGTGGCAAGGTCGGCCTCGCCCCATCCGGAGCTCAGGAACTCCTTGAACTCGTCGGTGCTGGGGCGCGTGGTGCGCGCCTTGTTCAGGTCCTGCGTCGCCTTGTCAGTGTCTTCCACCTTGCTATCGTGGCACGCCCCGGCCGGGACCGATGCACGAGCGGCCTACCCCGCGACGCGATCCCTGGGCGAGCGCGCGTGGCGCTCGCGGTACTCCACCGGCGTCACGCCCATGACGCGCTTGAAGGCGCGGTACAGGGTCTCCACGCGATCGAAGCCGCATGCGCTTGCCACGGCGGCCACCGGCTGCTCCGTGAGCTCCAGCAGGCGGCGGGCGGCGTCGATCCGCACTCGCTCCACGTACGCCGCGGGGGTGATGCCCACCTCGGCCGTGAAGAGGCGCTGTAGCGACCTCTCGCTCATGTGCAGCCGCTCGGCGAGGGCGCGCACGGTGAGGTCCCGCTCCGGGTGGTCGGCGATGTAGACCATCAGCTCAGACAGCGTGGTGTGGGTGGTGCGCTGCGCGGCCAGATGCGCGCTGTACTGCTGCTGCCCGCCCGCGCGCTCCAGGTAGACCACCAGGTGCTTCGCGGCCGCCGCGGCCATCTCCGTGCCGTGATGCGTGCGCAGCAGCTGCAGCGCGAGGTCGATGCCGGCCGTCACGCCCGCCGAGGTCCACACGCCGTCGTACAGATAGATGCGATCGGCATCCACGGCCACGTCGGGGTGGGTCTTGGTGAGCATCTCGGCGAGCGCCCAGTGAGTGGTTGCCTGCCGCCCCTCGAGCAGTCCCGCGTTGGCGAGCACGAGCGCGCCCGTGCAGACCGAGCCCACCTCCCCCGAGCGTGAGGCGAGGCCGGAGACCGCGGCGATGTATGCCTGGTCCTCCGCGGCCGGCACGACGGCGAGCCCTCCCGCGATGAGCAGCACGTCGGGCCTGAGGTCGGGATCCGACACCGAGCGGTCAACGACAAGGCGCGGCCCGCTCGCGGTCCTCAGCACGCCGGGCTCGGCCGCCGCGATCTCGATCGTGTACGGCGCCGGCTCGCCGCGCTGCTCCGCGATGTAGTTGGCAAAGTAGAAGACATCGGCCGGCCCGAACACGTCGAGGCCCTGCACATCAGGGAAGACGGCGATGACGACGTGGCGGTGGCGCACCGCACCATGGTGCTGAGCGCCACCGCCGGTGTCAACGGCTGGAGAGGTCACGCCTGCGCCGTGGCAGCGGCCGGAGCGGTCACCGCGACACCCTGGCGGGGCGTGGGCTCGCCGCGCAGCAGGGCGATGCCGACGCCCACAAACCACACGATCGAGCCGATGCCAAAGATCGCTCCCAGGTCAGAGAGCCCGGGGACGATGGTGATGAGGCCGGCCGCCGCGGCGCCCAGGCCAAAGTGGTTGACCCACCGGGGAATCGCGCGCGTGCGCATCGCCGTGAGGGTCACGAGCAGGATCCACACGCCGCCGATCAGCTCGTTGCCGCCGCCCAGGCCGTCCTGCACGGTGTCGAGCGCGCGCCACAGGGTCACGGCGCCCTCAGGGTCCGTCTCGTGGAGGTCGATCACGGCCTTGTAGCCCACGTTGGCGATCATGCCCGTGGCGGTGATGACGGTGGCCCACATGAGGCCAAAAGCGGTGGAGACCTTGACGGCCGAGCCGCGAGCCGAGCTGAGGCGGTCGCCCAGCGCGTAGCTGAGCGGCACCAGCGCGACGCCGAACACGATGGTGATGATGAGGTTCCACACGAACAGCGCCGCGTGGTTGTCCACGAGGAAGGCGACCGACACGTCGGCCGATTCGCTGGTCGTGTAGTCCATGAGCATGGTGGCAAACATGACGAGGCCGATCACGAATGTGGCGGCGGCCGTGAGGGCGGCGATGCCGCCGGTGGTGCGCAATGACATGAGTTTTCCTTTGAGCGTGGGGCCGG
>QKAX01000030.1 GCA_003246255.1 Demequina lutea | reverse complement strand
CATCCAGTCGATCTGGGACCGCATCATGAGGAGCGTCGCGAGTGCCGGCGTGTTGAGGGTCTGGTCCGCGCGTGAGTTCGTGACCACCTCGGCGAGGGACAGCGACGGAGGCACATAGCGGCCGCTTGCGTCGATGGACTCAATGCGCTCGATCGCGGCTGGCGACGCCAACGCGAACCACAGGCCGCCGTCGGACGCGAAGGACTTCTGCGGCGCGAAGTAGTAGAAGTCCGTCTCCCGTGGATCGATGACGATGCCACCCGCGGCGGACGTGCCGTCCACCACCATGAGCGCGCCCTCGGTGCCGTCGACCCGGCGCACGGGGGCGGTGGCGCCGGTGGACGTCTCGTTGTGAGGCCACGCGTAGGTGTCGACGCCGGCCTCGGCGACTGGCACCGCGATGCTGCCCGCCTCGGCCGTACGAACCGTCGGGTCTGCAAGGTGGGGTGCGGCGGCCACGCTTGAGGCGAACTTGGAGCCGAACTCGCCGAAGGCGGCGAGTTGTGCGTGCGACGAGATGAGGGAGAACGCCGCAGCATCCCAAACGAACGTGGAGCCTCCGTTGGAGAGCAGCACCTCGTAGCCGTCGGGGAGCGCATACAGCTCGCTCAGTCCGCGCCGAACGTCTGCTACCAGCGACTTCACGGGCGCCTGGCGGTGCGACGTGCCCAGGATCTGCGGATTCGCATCGACGATGGCCTGGACCTGCTCGGCCCGTACCTTGGAGGGCCCGGAGCCAAATCGGCCGTCAGCGGGCAACAGGTGCGAGGGAATCTGGAACTCTGCCGTCATGCGCCAAGGCTAGTGGCCTCCGGGATGGCATGATGTCCTCCGTGATTGCCCTTACTCCCGCACTGCAGCGGTTTGCCTGGGGATCCGCGGACGACCTCCCGGACCTCTTGGGTTTTGAGAGCGATGGAGAGCCATACGCCGAGGCCTGGTGGGGTGCTCACCCGCACGCCCCAGCGTTGACCTCGATGGGTCCCCTTGACGCGCTCGTCGCGTCCGACCCTGTGCGCATGCTCGGCGAGCAATGCTCGGCGACGTTTGGTCAGCTGCCGTTCCTGTTGAAGGTGCTGGCCATCGCTCAGCCCCTCTCGATTCAGGTGCACCCGCCGCTGGCGCGCGCGATTGACGGCTTCGCTCTGGAGGAGGCACAAGGGCGGCCGCTCGATGATCCGGCGCGCACGTATAAGGACGCCTCTCACAAGCCCGAGATGCTAGTGGCGCTCTCCGAGCTCACCCTGCTCTCTGGATTCCGCGAGCCCGCCGAGATTGTGCCCGACCTGCTGGCTGTGGGCGGCGACGACGCCCGGCACCTCGCCAGCCTGTTGCTTGCTAGTGGTGTCCATGCATATGTCGACGCCGCTCTCTCGGAGAGGCACCTCGACGCCGTCTCACACCTCGCCGACTACGCGGGGGAGGGGTCCCTCTCGTTGAGCATCGCGCGCGACGCCTTGCGCATCCACCCGAACGATCCTGGGGCGCTCGTCGCGCTCGCCATGAACGCTGTGGTGCTGCAGCCAGGAGAGGCTCTCTACACGCCTTCCGGCGTGGTGCACTGTTACGTCAACGGCTTGGGCGTGGAGATCATGGCCAACTCCGACAACGTGGTGCGCGCCGGGTTCACGTCAAAGACTGTGAATGCTGACCTGCTGAGAGAACTGGCAACGCTGGAACCCACGGAGCCTGTGCGGCCCGATGTGGCGCTGCAGGGCGCGGCCCAACACCTCACCACGGACGCCGATGAGTTCCAGCTCTCCGTCGTCCGCGATGGCCCCGCCGTAGCGGAGTCGGGACCGCGCATCGTCGTGGCGCTCGCGGGAGAGGCCGAGGTACGCACAAGCGAGGAGTCTCGTGTGCTCGGCAAGGGCGAGGCCGTCTTCATCCCCGCGGGCGAGGGTCCGGCCACCCTGCAGGTGAACGGATTCGCGGTGGTAGCGTCAGCGAGGGCATCGCGGCACTAGGCTGACCGGCATGAGCATGCGCGTCTCGGTGTTCGGCACCGGATATCTGGGAGCCACCCACGCGGCCGGTATGGCTGAGCTTGGTCACGAGGTCGTGGGCGTGGACGTCGATGCTGCGAAGGTGGCCCGACTGTCTCGCGGTGAGGTGCCGTTCTTTGAGCCGGGGCTTCCCGAGCTCCTCAAGAAGCACGTGGACAGCGGGCTGCTGCGCTTCACCACCGATGCCCGGGAGGCCGCAGACGCCGACGTGCACTTCATCGGCGTCGGCACCCCGCAGAAGAAGGGCGAGTACGCGGCGGACATGCGGTTTGTGGACGCCGTCATCGAGACGCTGGCCCCGCTGCTGACAAAGCCCAGTGTGATCCTTGGCAAGTCGACGGTACCGGTAGGGACCGCGGCGCGGCTGGCCGCGCGAGTGCGCGAGCTCGCTCCCGTGGGCGACGGCGCGCAACTCGGCTGGAACCCGGAGTTTCTGCGCGAGGGCTTCGCGGTGGAGGACACGCTGCGACCTGATCGACTGGTGGTGGGCGTCGACCCCGCCAACCCCGGCCGCATCGAGTCCGTCGCGCGCGAGGTCTACGCCCAGATCATCGACAGGGGGACGCCGTTCCTTGTGACCGACCTCCCCACAGCCGAACTGGTGAAGGTCAGCGCGAACGCGTTCCTCGCCACCAAGATCTCCTTTATTAATGCCATCGCTGAGGTCTGCGAGGCGACGGGTGCGGACGTGGTGCAGTTGGCGGACGCCATCGGCCATGACGAGCGCATTGGTCGCAAGTTCCTGGGAGCAGGTCTTGGATTTGGCGGCGGGTGCCTGCCCAAGGACATCCGCGCCTTCCAGGCGCGAGCCGGCGAGCTGGGCGTGGATCGCGCCCTCGCGTTCCTGCGTGAGGTGGACGACGTCAACCTGCGCAGGCGCGAGCACGTGGTGGATCTCGCGTCGCGCGAGCTCGGGGGAGTGCTGCGGGGAAAGAAGATCGCGGTGTTGGGCGCCGCGTTCAAGCCCAACAGCGACGACGTCCGCGATAGCCCGGCCCTCGACGTGGCTGGAAAGTTCCATCTGGCCGGCGCCGACGTCCACGTGTATGACCCGGAGGCGATGCAGAACGCCGCGGCGTTGTCGCCCACCCTCACCTACGCGGCGTCGATGTCCGACGCGGTGACAGGCGCCGATGCGGTGATCGTCGCCACCGAGTGGAAGGAGTTCCGCGACGCCGATCCGGCCGAGGTGGCGCGGCTTGCCGCGGGCCGCCTGGTCATCGACGCCCGCAACTGCCTGGACGCAGAGGCGTGGAAGGGCGCGGGCTGGACCTACCGCGGAATGGGGCGTTACGCACAGTGACTGACCTCATCGACACCACGGAGATGTACCTCAGGACCATCTACGAACTGATCGAGGACGGCGTCCCTCCGTTGCGTGCACGCATTGCCGAGCAACTGGGGCACTCGGGCCCCACGGTGTCCCAGACGATCGCCCGCATGGAGCGCGACGGCCTGGTGGTGGTGGAGGCCGACCGCACGCTCACGCTGACCGACGCCGGTCGACACGCTGCCACCAGGGTCATGCGCAAGCACCGCCTTGCCGAGCGTCTTCTCACCGACATCTTGGGGCTGGATCTCGCGCACGTGCATGACGAGGCGTGCCGCTGGGAGCACGTCATGAGCGAGCGCGTGGAGCGGCGCGTCGTCGAGCTTCTTGACCACCCCCACGTGTCTCCCTACGGCAACGAGATTCCAGGTCTGGAAGAGCTTGGGGAGGACGTCGCCGGGGCCGCAGAGGCGCCCGCGGGAGCTGCCGAGCGTGAGATTCCCCTGACCGATGCCATTGATTCTGGGGTGTCGAACGTCACATTTGTGAGGATGGGTGAAAGTCCACAGACCTTTGAGAAGTTCCTCGCTCTCGCTCTTGAGATTGGCCTGCTACCTGGAGTGACGGTGCAGATCGAGGGCGATGACGGGCCCGTCACAGTCACGACGGCGCATGGATCGCTTGAGATTTCTCGTGACATTGCGCGGCATCTGTTCGTTAGGTCCTGAGCCAGGTACGCTGGCGATCAGGTAACGTAATGCAGTCATGTGGAGAGGGAAACGCCCTCCCGGATGCTTCGACGGCGGTGAGTCACAGGGGGTGGCGCGGACACCGGTCGGGCATTCAGATGCGCTGGGACAGCGCGAAAGGAACGGGAATTTGAGGTACGGCTACATGCGCGCCAAGACGCGCGCGATGGCGGTTTCCGCCGGAGCGGCACTCATTGTGGTGCCGCTGTCTGGAGCGGCTGCTGTCGCGATCACCGGCGGAGCGCCGGCGACCCCGAATGCCGAGGCGGTGGCCCAACAGGGTGCCGAACTCGCGCAGCAGGTCGAGCAGATTGGAGCGCCTGTCTCCGCCAACTCCGAGGCGTCGTTCGCTGTGTCGACGCCAGCGCTTGACGTGACAAAGGACCCGGTGGTGGTCGTCACCCGCACTACCACGGCGACCTCCTCGTCGGCCCGCCCCGTGGCGAACAGCGCTGACGTTGCCCAGGCCATCGGCGGATCCGCGATCATCGCCGAGGCCGCGAAGTACGTGGGCACACCGTACCTGCCGGGCGGCACCACGCCTGGTGGCTTCGACTGCTCGGGCTTTGTGAGCTACGTCTACGGGCAGTTCGGCATCTCCCTTCCGCACAGCTCGGGCGCCTATTTCAGCGTGGGAACGCGCGTGGACACGCCGCAGCCGGGCGACATCATCGTGACTCCCGGTCACGTGGGTCTGTACGCTGGTCCCAACTTGCAGATTGATGCGCCGCGGTCAGGGAAGACCATTCAGTTCCGCGCGATCTGGCAGACCAACCCGGTCTACGTTCGCGTCACTGGCTAACTAGCCAGCGGGCGCAAGTGAGGAGCCCGCACCGTGCGCACGTCGAACGTTTCACGACTTGGCCGTTCGATCAGTGAGATCGGACTTGGTTGTTGGCAACTGGGTGGCGACTGGGGTGACGTCGATGACGACACGTCGCTCGCCATTCTGGAGGCCGCTGCCGATTCGGGCGTGACGTTCTTCGACACGGCCGATGTCTACGGAGACGGCCGTTCCGAGCGCGCGGTGGGGGCTTTCCTCGCGTCCAGGGACGATGCGGACGCGATGACGGTGGCCACCAAGATGGGCCGCCGGGCGAATCCGCACGTCAAGGAGGCGTACACACTCGACGCCTTCCGAGCGTGGACCGACCGGTCGCGCGAGAACCTGGGTGTGGACACGCTGGACCTCGTGCAGCTGCACTGCCCGCCCACTGAGGTGTTGTTTGACCCCACGACCTTCGATGCGCTCCGCACCCTCCACGATGAGGGACGCGTGCGCTCGTGGGGGGTCTCGGTGGAGCGCGTGGACGAGGCGCTCCACGTGCTCGACGAGGAGGGCCTCGCGTCGATCCAGATCATCGTCAACGTCTTCCGCCGCAAGCCGCTCGAGCGGGTGATCGGCGAGGCCTCCGACAAGGGCGTGGCCATCATCGCCCGCGTGCCCCTCGCATCGGGCCTGCTGTCAGGCAAGTACGACGAGGCGACGACGTTCCCCGAGAACGACCACCGCACGTATAACCGTCAAGGCGAGGCGTTCGACGTCGGCGAGACCTTCTCAGGCGTCCCGTTCGAGGTGGGGGTGCGCGCCGCGCGCGAGGTGGCGGCGCTCACTCCCGTGGGCTGGACCACGGCCCAGCTCGCGCTGCGCTGGCTCACGCAATCGGGGGTCGCTACGACGATCCCCGGTGCTCGCAGTGTCGAGCAGGCCCGCGCGAACGCGGCGGTGGGCGACCTGCCGATGATCGACGAGGCCACCATGGCGGAGCTCGCACGGATCTACCACGACTCCATCAGGGAGCACGTCCACACGCAGTGGTGACTCGGGCCGGGCAGCGCGTCGTGCCCGCCTTCACCGGGTACCCTGGTAACCCCTAGCGCCTGTAGCTCAGGGGATAGAGCACCGCTCTCCTAAAGCGGGTGTCGACAGTTCGAATCTGTCCAGGCGCACACGTCACGACGCACGGCGCGGTGCGCACATCCCACGCTGAGGTGCCTTGTCAGCACCTCCCTGGCCCCGTCCAGCTGGCCCTACCGTTGTCTCATGGCATCTTCTGACCTCTCCGCCCCGATCGCTCTCACCGGCGATGTGGCGATCCCCACCGTGGGCCTTGGCGTCTACACCATTACCGATGCGGCCGTGTGCGAGGCCTCGGTGAAGGCGGCTCTTGAATCCGGCTATCGCCTCGTCGATACCGCCGTCGTGTACGGCAACGAGCGGCCGGTGGGCCGCGGACTCGCCGCGTCGGGCGTGGCCCGCGAGGACGTCGTCGTCACCACCAAGATGTGGCTGCAGGACTACGCGTACGAGGCGGCCGTCGCCTCCATCGAGGCCTCGCTCGAACGCCTCGCGGTGGACTACATCGACCTCATGCTGCTGCACCAGCCGTATCCGGACTACTCCGGCGCGTGGCGCGCGATGGAGGAGGCAGTGGACGCGGGCAAGATCCGCGCGATTGGCGTGAGCAACTTTGAGAAGTCGGACGTTGAGCACCTCATGACGTTCGCGCGCATCAAGCCCGCGATCAACCAGATCGAGATGCACCCCTACTACCAGCGCCCCGAGTTGGTCGCGTTCCTCAAGCAGCAGGGCATCGCGATCGAGTCGTGGGCTCCGCTGGGCCACGGCAAGGCGCAGCTGCTGGCCGAGCCCGTCTTCGCCGAGCTCGCCGCCGCGAAGGGCAAGACAAAGCACCAGGTGATCCTGCGCTGGCACCTGCAGCAGGGCTTTGTGGTGATCCCTAAGTCCACCAACCCTGCCCACATCGCCGCCAACCGCGACGTGTTTGACTTTGAGCTCACTGACGACGAGATGGCCCGCATCGCGGCGCTCGACACCGGCAAGCCCAACCGTCGGATGCCGCGCTGGCTGCAGCGCTGGATGTTCCCCACGTTCCGCGCGCGTCAGCTCGCCTAGGCGCCACTCATGAACCACCGCATACCCCGCCGGCTTCGTCTCGGGGCGCTGTGCCTCGCCTTCGCGTTGATCGTCGCCGCGTGTTCCGCGACATCCGCGGAGGAGGCCAGCCCCACACCCGCGCAGGCCGTTGCTACCCAGGAGCCTGAAGTGAACCTCGCCTTGATCCCCGACGACTACAAGGTTCCCGCTGCCGAGCGCGGCACCGTCGAGTACCTCGAGTACACGTCGCACCACACCGCCGACGGCGGCGAGCAGTCAAAGCGCGCGACGGTCTATCTGCCGCCGGGCTACGACGCGGCGCAGGGCCCGTATCTGGTGATGTACCTGATGCACGGCGGCGGCGGAGACGAGCACTCATGGCTCGGCGAGCCTGCCGCGCCCACCACCCTGGTGGACACGTTCGATCACATGATCGGCGACGGTCTCATTCCGCCGCTCATTGTGGTGGCGCCCACGTTCGATACGACCTACCGCAACGGCGGCGTTGACGACAACGGCGAGCAGTTCTTTGCCAACCTCGACGCCTTCTCTGACGAGCTGGTCGGGGACCTGATTCCCGCGGCTGAGGGACGCTATTCGACCTACGCGACGTCGTTCGACGAGGCAGGCCTCGAGGCGTCGCGGGACCACCGCGTGTTCGCCGGCTTTTCGATGGGCGGCGTCACCACCTGGTACATGCTGGAGCACCGCCTGGACGATTTCAGGTACTTCATGCCGATGAGCATGGACAGTTGGAATCAGGGCGTCATGGGCGGCCTCAACTCGCCCGACGCGACGGCTGAGCAGCTCGCGAGCGCCATCGCCTCGAGCGGGTGGACCAAGGACGACTACGAGATCTTCGCGGCCACCGGTACCGACGACTTCGCGATGCCCAACATGGACACCATGCTGCCGGCGCTGGATGCGTACCCGGACCAGTTCGTGCGCACGACCACCGGCTTTGGGGACGGCAACCTCATGTACTGGAAGGTCAAGTGGTACCAGCACGACTACGTGTGGGGCTTCGACTACGTCTATCAGGGCCTCCAGCTCCTCTTTGGCGAGAACCCGTAGGCGAATTCTGCACCCGCTGCAATATTGCGCTTGACGAAAAGTTGCAGTGGGTGCAGAATGGAGTCATGACCGATACGGCACTGACTGATGAGGGGCTCCGCGAGCGCAAGAAGCGCGCGCGCCGCGCCGCCTTGGTCGAGGCCGCCCAGGTCCTGGTCCTTGAGCGCGGCTTCGATGCCGTGACTGTTGAGGACGTCGCAGACGCGGCGGGCGTCTCGGCGCGCACCTTTCACAACTACTTCGAGTCCAAGGACGAGGCCGTGCTGGGGCTTCCCGACACGAGCGTGGGGCCCGAGATCGGCGACCGCTTCGTCTCGGGCGGACCCACCGGAAACGGCTTCGACGACATGGCCGCGGTGATCGCCGCGCTACTCGAATGCCTCGCACCGTACGCCGAGGGCATGCGTCGCTCGATGGAGATCTCTCGCCGCGAGCCGCGCCTGCTGCCGCAGCAGATCGCGTTTTTTGACCGCCAGCGTGAGGAGTTCCGCGCGCTCATCGAGGCGCGCAACGCCGGCGCCGCCGCGCCCATCGATGCCGAGCTCGGCCCGCGCATCATGCTCCTGCTGACCGAGAGCACGGCCACGGCCTGGAGCAGAGCCGACTACGTCGGCGCCCCCGAGGACTACCTCGCACCCGTCGCCGAACGCCTCCGCGCGCTCATCGGCGCCGAGGGCCCCGGCCACTAGCCGCCGCCCTCATCCCCTCCGCAGTACCCCCTCAGCGAGCCCCGACGGCGTGGCCGCCCCTTCACCGATTCACCGAAAGGCCATGCCATGCCCGAAAACACGGTGCTCGACGCACCCGACAAGCCGGTGGTGCAGCTCACGCAGCGCACCATCTGGCTGATCTTTGCGGCGCTGCTCACCAGCATGCTGCTCTCGTCGCTCGACCAGACCATCGTCTCCACCGCCATGCCCACGATCGTGGGAGACCTCTCCGGAGTGGAGCACCAGGGTTGGGTGACCACGGCCTACATTCTGGCCATCGCGATCGTGATGCCGCTCTACGGAAAGTTCGGTGACCTGCTGGGCCGCCGCTGGCCGTTCTTGATCGCCGTCACTCTCTTCACCATCGGCTCACTGTTTGCGGGCTCCGCGTCGTCGTTCCCCGAGCTTGTTGCGTTCCGCGCCGTGCAGGGCCTTGGCGGCGGTGGCCTCATGATCCTGTCGCAGGCGATCATCGCCGACATCGTGCCCGCCTCCGAGCGCGGCCGCTACCTGGGCCCCATGGGCGCCCTGTTCGGCCTCTCGGCCGTGGTGGGACCGCTGCTGGGCGGTTGGTTGACCGACGGCCCCGGTTGGCGCTGGACCTTCTGGATCAACGTGCCCGTGGGCATCGCCGCCATCATCGTCGCATGGTTCACCCTGCGCCTTCCCTCGCGTCGCTCGACCCGCAAGGTCGACTGGGCCGGCATCCTGTTCATGGTGCTGGGCACCTCGGGCATCGTGACGCTCACCAGCTGGCGTTCGCTGGGCAACGAGTCGTACGACTGGTCTGACCTGTCGCTTACCGGCATCCTGGTGGGCACCGTCGTGTCGATCGCTGCGTTCATCATCGCCGAGAACCGCGCCGAGGAGCCGCTGATCCCGCTGCGCCTGTTCCGCAACAGCACCTTCACCATCACCACCCTGATCGGCCTGGTGCTTGGCATGGGGATGTTCTCTGCCATTGCGATGCTGCCCACGTTCCTGCAGATGTCTACTGGTGCAGGCATCACCGAATCGGGCTTCCTGATGCTGCCGATGATGGCGGGCATGATGATCACGGCCATTGGTTCGGGCCAGCTCATCGCCCGCAACGGTCGCTACAAGATCTACCCCGTGGTGGGCCTCGCCATTACGGCGCTGGGTATCGCGTGGCTGACCCGCATCAACGGTGAGATGTCGATGATGCTGTTCGGCACCATGATCTTTGTCCTTGGCGCCGGCATGGGCCTCGTGATGCAGACCATCGTGCTGGCCGTGCAGAACTCGGTGGACCCGCACGAGGTGGGCACCGCGACGTCGTCGAATAACTTCTTTCGTGAGATCGGCGCAGCCGTGGGCACCGCGCTGTTCACCACGATCTTCACGTCACGCCTCACCGACAACTTCACTTCTCTGCAGCAGTCGATGGCCACAGGCGGGGCCGACGGAGCTGCGGCGGGTGCGGCCTTCGACGGGTCCAGCCTCACGCCCAGCGTGGTCGAGGCGCTCCCCGAGCCGCTGCACACGGGTGTAGTTGATGCCTTCGCGAACGCCCTGGCGCCTACGTTCTGGTACCTGGTGCCGATGGTGGTGATTGGCTTTGTGCTGACGCTCTTCATTCGCGAGGTGAAGCTGTCGAACGAGGCGGGCATGGTCGCGCGCGGCGAGGCCGTCGCGGCCACCTCCAAGTAGGTCACACTGAGGCCCCGTCCCTCCCCAGCGGGTTCTAGCGATCCCCGCAACACCCTGACTTTAGGGAGTTGCGGGGATCGTGTCGTTTGAGGAGTTGAAGGTCCAGTTCTTCGAGGCGTTGGAGCAGTGCGAGGGCAACATCACAGCGGCTGCTCATGTGGTCGCGGTG
>QKAX01000115.1 GCA_003246255.1 Demequina lutea | reverse complement strand
GAGTGGTGCGACCGGGCCGCATCGGCGGGCATCAGCCTGCTCGTCTCACCGCTGGAGCTCGACGCGCTCGGCGAGCGCTGCCCCGCGTAAGCCGTCCCACGCCCGGCCGCACCACCGCTTATCCGAACGTGAACGAGTAGGCCTCCACACCCCCGCCCACGCGCACGGTGACGGTGTGATCGCCGCCGTCGAGGCCGTCGGCGAGGGCGTATGACTGCGGCGTGCCGTCCACGTCGATGCGCCGCTCCGCGCCGCCGTCGAGGCTCACCCAGACCGTGCCGCCGCCGCCCAACACCATGCGCACGGTGGTGGCGTGGAACGCGAGACGGATGCTGGCGTCGGCGTCAGTGGGCGTCACGTACTGGCTCTCGATAGTCCAATCGCCGTCCAGCGCGAAGGAGTCGTTCGGCTGCGGTTCGGGGAACGTGAAGGACCCCTCGCCCGCCGAGTACGGCTGCTCGCCCGAGTAATTGACGTCCTTGGAGTAGCCGAGGAACGTCTCCCGGGTGGTGGAGCCCAGATCCGGGGTGACGTCCTCCGTGTCGGTGGGCGCCGGGAGGTCGACGCCGGGGTTGGCCTGCGTGAGCAGCTCGCGAATCAGCGCCTCGGTCGTGGAGTAGCCGCCCTCACCAAACTGGATGTGGCGCACCACGCCCTCCGCGTCGATCAGATACTCGGCGGGCCAGTAACGGTTGCGGTAGTTGGTCCACGTGGACAGGTTGTTGTCCAGCGCGACGGGGTACTCGATGCCAAAGTTGGCCGCGCCCGCGCGCACGTTGCCCTCGTCCTTCTCGAACGCGTACTCAGGCGAGTGGACGCCGATCACCGTGAGGCCCGCATCGCGGTACGCCTGATCCCACGCGACCACATGCGGGATGGAGCGCTGGCAGTTGATACAGGAGTACGCCCAGAAGTCGACGAGCACCACCTGGCCGCGCAGCTCCTCCAGGTCCAGGGCAGCACCGTCCGGGGTGTTGAACCACGTGTCGATGCCCTTGATGCTGGGCGCGGTGCCGCAGCTCTCCAGATCCGCAGCGCCGTTGGTGCACTTGTCCAGATCCTTGTTCTCGTCGTTGATGAGGCCGCCCAGGCTGAGCGCCGCCTGAGCGTCCTCGTTGTCGGTGAGGTCTCGCTGCAGCGCGGCCGTGTAGTCGGGGATCAGGCGCTGCAGGCGTGCGGGGACGTCAAAGGCGAGGCCCACCGCGAGCGCGATCATGGCCACACCGGCCGCGACTCGCAGCGCGCGCTCGCGGGTGCGGAACGCCTTGATGCGCTCGGCGACCCGGCGGCCGGCCAGCGCGAAGAACAGCAAGGGCACTGCCACGCCGATGCCGAACGACACCGTGAGCAGCACGGTGCCGACGCCCACCTGGCCGGTGGACCCGGCCACGATGATCGCGGCCAGCACCGGCCCGGCGCACGGCACGAACACCGCACCCAGGGCCAGGCCGACGCCAAAGCCGCCGCCGCGTCGGGCCTTCGCCTGGCCGCCAAGGCGCTGGAACGGGCGCTCGAGGATGCGCTCAAAGCGCGGCACGATCAGCGCGATGCCGAGCAGCACCAGCACCGTCGTTCCGGCCCAGCGAATCACGCCCTGCGGCAGGCCCAGGGCGCCCAGCAGCAGCGAGCCCACCAGGGTCACAAGCGTGAAGCTCGTGACCAGCCCCGCGATCACCAGGTAGGGCCTCCAGCGTGATACCTGGATGGGAGGGGTGGCGGGCGTGGCGACGGCGGTGGCGCTTGTGCCGGTGGTGCTCGTGCCCGCGGCGCGGGTGCCGGCCGGGCCTCCCACGCGCGGGCCGCTCACGGCGAGCCCGTTGCCAAGGTCGATGCGGCGCGCGGATTGCGCGCCACCCGTCAGAAAGATGACAGGCAGCACCGGCAGGATGCACGGCGAGATGCCCGTGATAAGCCCTCCCAGCAGTCCGATGATGACCAGCGTCATGGGGGAACTCCGTCCGTTGCGACGCCGCGTGGGCCGGGCGCCTCTCGGGTAGGGGTTCGCTCGCCGCGCCGATGCGGTTCGGTCGGACCCCTCCCAGCCGGGCATCGGCATCGGCCCAGAAGTTTTTTCGAAACCCACCAAACCGCCGCCGAGAACCGGGCGAACCCCTTGTGTCGCCGCACGCCGCGGCGGGCGCCCCAGAGGCGTCACCACGAGGGCCCAGTCCCCGGGCCCAGAGGGAGTACATGATGTTCCGCACCAACAAGAAGGTCTCCGCAGGTATCGCCATCACCTTCGCCAGCGCGCTGGCGCTCACGGCGTGTTCGTCGGGTTCCGACGACATGGAGATGACCACGTCCGAGGCGATGACCAGCGAGGCCCCCATGACCTCCGAGGCCATGACGGACGACTCGATGGACATGGCCGCGTACGCCAACCTGGTGGGCACCGGCTGCTCGGCCTACGACGAGGCGGTGCCGGACGGCGCGGGCTCAATCCAGGGCATGTCGCAGGACCCGGTCGCGGTGGCGGCCTCCAACAACCCGCTGCTCACCACGCTGGTGGCGGCCGTGAGCGGCCAGCTCAACCCCGACGTCAACCTGGTCGACACCCTCAACGGCTCCGAGTTCACGGTCTTCGCGCCCGTTGACGACGCGTTCGCCAAGATCGACTCGGCCACCATCGACACCCTCAAGACCGACGCCGACCTGCTCACCACGATCCTCACGTACCACGTGGTGCCCGGCCAGATTGAGCCCGACCAGATCGTGGGCACCCACACCACCGTGCAGGGCTCGGACCTCACCGTCACCGGCTCCGGCGACAACCTGATGGTCAACGGCGACACCATGGTC
>QKAX01000128.1 GCA_003246255.1 Demequina lutea | reverse complement strand
GCGCCCTTGAGGGCGACGTCGAGGTCTCGCCGCGCCGCCTCGCCGAGTACTCGACCGATGCGTCCAACTACCGCGTCGTGCCCCGCGTCGTCGCGTTCCCTCGCCACGTCGAGGACGTGCTCGCCGCGCACGAGGTGTCGCGCCGACTCGGCGTGCCCCTCACGATGCGCGGCGGCGGCACGTCGGTGGCGGGCAACGCGATTGGCACCGGCATCGTGCTTGACACGTCGCGCCACATGGGCGGCCTGCTCGCGGCCGATGCCCAGGCCAAGACCGCGCGCGTCCAACCCGGGTTGGTGCTCTCGACGCTGCAGCAGCGCGTCGCCGCAGACGGCCTGCGCTTTGGCCCGGACCCGTCCACGTCCACGCGCGCCACGTTCGGCGGTCTGATCGGCAACAACGCCTGTGGTCCGCACGCCGTCGCGTTCGGCAAGACGAGCGACAACGTGCTGGAGCTCGACGTGGTGGATGGCCTGGGCCGTCGCTTCACCGCGCGCAAGGGCGACCTGAGCGTGGTGCCAGGGCTCGAGGAGCTCGTGCGCGAGAACCTCGCGCTGATCCGCACCGAGTTTGGCCGCTTTGGCCGCCAGGTGAGCGGCTACTCGCTCGAGCACCTGCTGCCCGAGAACGGCGCGGATCTGCCCAAGTTCCTCGTGGGCACCGAGGGCACGCTCGTGTCTGTGCTCGAGGCGACAGTCGCGCTGGTCGACGTGCCGCCCGTCCGCCTCACGGGCGTGTTCGCCTACGCGGACATGCCCGCCGCTGCCGACGCCGTGGTGCCGATGCTCGCCCACAAGCCGCAGGCGGTCGAGGGCCTCGACGCGCGCCTTGTGGAGCGCGTGCGCCGCGCCAAGGGCGACGACGCCGTGCCGCCGCTGCCCGAGGGCGCCGGTTGGTTGTTCGTGGAGGTGGGCGGCGAGACGCCCGAGGAGGCCGCCGCCACGATGGAGGCGCTCGCGGCCGACGCCGGTACGAGCGTGTACCGCGTCGTCCCCGATGCCAAGGAGGCCGCCAAGCTGTGGGCCATCCGCGCGGACGGCGCCGGTCTCGCAGGCCGCTCCGAGGACGGCAAGGAGTGCTGGCCCGGGTGGGAGGACGCCGCGGTGCCGCCCGCCAAGCTGGGTCAGTACCTGCGCGACTTTGACGAGCTCATGGAGCGCCACGGCGTGACAGGCCAGCCCTTTGGTCACTTCGGCGACGGCTGCATCCACGTGCGACTCGACATCCCGCTGCAGGAGGACGGCCGCCCGCTGCGCGCGTTCATGGAGGACGCCGCCGCGCTGGTGACGTCTCACGGCGGCTCGCTGAGCGGCGAGCACGGCGACGGTCGCGCGCGCTCGGAACTGCTGCCCGCGATGTACAGCCCCGAGGCCATCGAGCTGTTCCGCAAGGTCAAGGCGCTGTTCGACCCGGACGGCGTCATGAATCCCGGCGTCGTCGTGGACCCCGCGCCCCTGGACGCGGACCTGCGCCGCCCGTATGCCCCCCGCACGCCCAGCATCGGCCACGCGCTGGAGCACGATCACGGCGACCTCGCCGAGGCCGTCCACCGCTGCACTGGAGTGGGCAAGTGCCGCGCCGACGCGATCGGTTCCGGCTCGGGCTTCATGTGCCCCAGCTACACGGCCACGGGCGACGAGAAGGATGTGACGCGCGGCCGCGCGCGCGTGCTGCAGGATGCGATCAACGGCCGGCTCATTGGCGGCCTCACGGCGCCCGAGGTGCGCGAGAGCCTCGACCTGTGCCTCAGCTGCAAGGCGTGCTCCGCCGATTGCCCCAGCGGCGTGGACATGGCCGCCTACAAGTCAGAGGTGCTGCACCAGACCTACCGCGGCAAGCTGCGCCCCATGCCGCACTACTCGATCGGGTGGCTGCCGCGCTGGATGAAGGTCATCTCGTGGGTGCCGTGGCTTGTCAATGGCGTGATGGGCATGGGCTGGGTGCGCAAGCTCGTGCTGCCCATCGCGGGTCTCGACCCCAAGCGCGGCCTGCCCAGGTTCGCGCCCAAGCCGTTCAGCCGCACCGAGGCCGCGAAGTCCCGCCGCCTCCCGGCCTCCCCCTCCAGCGTGGGCACTTTTCCGGCGGAAAGTGCCACTTCGGAGGCAACTGTGGGCACTTCTGCACCTCAGAGCGCGGACGTGCGGGGCAACACCGTGGTGCTCTGGGCCGATTCGTTCACCGACGGCCTGAGCCCCGACATCCCGGCGTCGATCGTGCGCGTGCTGGAGGACGCGGGGCTGCGCGTGCTGGTCACCGCGGGCGACGCGTGCTGCGGCGTCACGTGGATCTCCACCGGCCAGCTCGACGGCGCCAAGAAGCACCTCACTCACCTGCTCGAGGTGTTGGGACCGTTCGCCGTGAACGGCTTCCCGATCATCGGCGTGGAGCCCTCGTGCACCGCTGTGCTGCGCGGCGACCTCACGGAGCTGCTGCCCGAGGACCCCCGCGCCCGCGCCGTCGCCGCGCAGACGTTCACGCTCGCCGAGGTGCTCACCGGCCGGGCGCCCGTCAAGCCGCGAGGCGGCTGGCAGGTGCCGCGCCTCGACGACGTCACCGCCGTGGTGCAGCCGCACTGCCACCAGTACTCCGTGATGGGCTACACGGCCGACCGCGACCTCCTCGCCCGCGCGGGCGCCTCCGTCACAGAGGCCGCCGGTTGCTGCGGCCTTGCCGGCAACTGGGGCTACGAGAACGGCCACTACGACGTCAGCGCGCAGATTGCGGAGAACTCGCTGCTGCCAGCCCTGCGCGACGCGGGTCTCGCGGGCGATGGCGCCGCTCCCGAGGGCACCTTCTACCTCGCCGA
>QKAX01000219.1 GCA_003246255.1 Demequina lutea | reverse complement strand
TAGCGACAAGTTGCCATCGATCCAGGATCTCGCCGGGGTGCGCGTCGAGGCTGCCATGACGTTGACCGATCAGGATCGCGTGGTCGAGGCTCTTCGTGAGCAATTCGGCCAGGGCATGGACGCGGTGCACGATCTCCGCGACGGCGCTCATGCTGGATACCGAGGTGTGCACCTGTGGGTCCGTCTGGACTCGCCGCGCGGTGCGTGGTTTGAGGTGCAGGTTCGTACGCAACTCCAAGGCCAGTGGGCGAACATGTTTGAGGCTCTCGCGGACTCGTTTGGGCGAGGGATCCGGTACGGGGAGAAGGCGACAGTTCCCGTAGTGCAAGAGGTTGTCGAGGCTGCGCAGCGCCTCGCAATCGACCACTTGGCCGCTGTCGAAGAAGTGCAGGACTTGTGGCGCGCCACGCGCCGGACCGGGGGCCAAGATCATGAGTCGCGCCTTGTGGCGCTTCTCGAGCGGCTGGGAAGTAGCAGTGAGCAAGCTCAGCGCGCTGCTCATCTAGCGCGCGATCCGTCCGATGAGACCCTCGACCGATTCATCTCGGACGCAGTTGACGTGTTGTACGCGGGTTTGCTGGGTATTGAGAACGCCGTACGATCGTTGTCTCAGGAGAAGGGAGCGTGACATGTCTGGCTTTGTGATCGAGTATCACCGCAAGAAGCGAGAGAGCCGCATCGTCTCCTTTGTCGGCGAGAACGGCTTCCGCGACGCATTCGACGAGCGTCTTCGGCTCGAAGCGGAGAACTCGGATCCCGACGTGGAGATCGTGTCGCTTGTCAGCGACTCCATCGAGTCTGCTCGTGCCACTCATTCGCGCTACTTTGAGAATGTGGTCGCAGAGGTCTAGCAGCGCACCCGGGGTCGCCGTCAGGGGCTAGGCCCGTCCACCGGCACCTGTGTGAACAGTGCGTCCCGGATCAACAGCCTGGCCTCGGGGCTGGGGATGCGGTCCAGGGATCGCGACGCTCGCGGACGGCCCACATTGCCGATGACGGCCCAGGTGGCATTGGCAGCGGGCCACACTTCGCGGGAGTCCACAGGGCTACCGTCGCGGTGTTGCCAGCCGAGTTCGGTGAGCGCGCGGGCTATGGCCGTCCCATCGATACGGCCTTCCCGATGCGTCGACCAGTGAGCGAGTACGAGCACCGTGGCCGCCGTGGTGAAGTCGTCCCCGCTGGGCACGAGCCTGTCCGCGAGGTGCTCCCACAAGAGCTCAGGGTCGTGGGCCGCCGCCTTGCCCGGCCGTGTAAGCAAGAGCTTGCCCTTGTAGCGGCGCAGCAACCCCGCAGAGAGCAGGTGCTCTCGGAACGCGAGCACGGGGTAGGTGTCCACCTCGCGCGTCATGGAGAAGTGCCAGTCCGCCATCTCGGGGAGCTCGGCGGCGAGCGCTTTGACCTGCGCGGGCGCGAGATAGCCCGCGGCGGTGAGCGTGAGGCTCTCGCTTGCCGCGCGGTCGAGCATCCACAGGTGGGCGTGCAACGCCCGGCGGTAGTCGGGCGCGGGCTCAAGGGCGGTCTGTGCGAGCAGTTCGGTCAGGCGATCTGTGAGGGGCTGCTTGAGGGGCGTGCCCTCGAGCCCGTTCAGCACCCACGTCAACGCCGGGTGCAGGCGGTGTGCGAGCCGATGCGTTGTCATGGAGTCCCTCTCGCCGGTGCCGCCCACGCTACCGCGCAGCGAGGGTGTCGCTGACGAGGCGATTCACGGAGACGTCGGCGACCGCGACCGCGTGCCCTGGATACTCTCTCGGTGAGGAACGTCCGGGGGAAGTGTCGAGTGTCGAACCAGATGTTCAGTGACGAGTCGAAGGAACGTGGCTATCGCATGGCCGCGGTGGTCGTCCGCTCGGCCGTGGTCGCGCAAGTTCGCCGCGACTGCAAGGCGTAGGCCGCGCCGGGTTCCCGCCGCTTCCACGCGCGTAAGGAGAGCGACGCGCGGCGCAAGGACGCGTTGAACAAGCTAAGCGTCATGGGTGGCGATCTCTCGGTCGTCATCGTGGAGCGAGTGGCGGGCGTCCGGGAGGCCGAGCTTCGGGAGTCGGTGTTGACCGGCCTTGCGCAGTGGGCCGCAGAGAACGGGGTGTCGCGTTGGATCATCGAGTTGGATGAGTCCGTTCAGAAGGCCGACAACCGTGCGTTGAGTCGCTTCAGCAGATCAACGGGCTTACCGGACTTCGAGTATGCCCATCTGGCGGGCACCGACGATCCCGTCCTGTGGGCAGCTGACCTCGCCGCGTGGGCATGGACCAGAGGTGGGCGCTATCGAGACAAGGTCGAGCCCCTGGTCGCGCGGCACATCATGCTCTAGACAGCGCGAAACCCGGCTCACCAACCGTCCGGATGGCTGCCGGGTTCACTTCTCGGAACTACTGTTCCTCGCGACCACGAGTTTCGCACGGGCGATGGGGCAAGTCAACGCTTCGCCCTGCGCGAGCGTGGCCGACGCTCCAGCTGGGCTACGACGCCGACGCCAGCGGCGCGTCTGGCCGGCCCATGATGACTTGGAAGCGGGCCTCGGCGCGCGTCTCGAGCATGCGGCCCAGCAGATCCGTGTCGGACGGGTCCGGCCGGTGCTGGCCGCGCATGGCGAGCGAGAGACGCGCAATGCCCTCGTCGAGCGCGCGGATCGCGGCCTCGGGGAGCCCGGCGTCGAGCCGTGTATCGGCCAGGCCGTCGCGTAGTAGGCGAATCAGCTACATCGCTGCTTCAAGCCTGCAAAGCAACTTCACGTGGTCTGGGGCATCTCCGTTAACACGCTCGACGCTTGCGTTCACGTTCCAGCCATCGTTGAGAAGCCTGGTGACGTCATCGCAGAG
>QKAX01000195.1 GCA_003246255.1 Demequina lutea | reverse complement strand
CGGGCCAGCATTCGAGGTGCTGCCGGGGGTGGGGGCCAACCACTTCAGGCTGCCGTTCTACCTGCCTCCGGAGGAGATGCGGCTGGGCGTCAAGATCCTCGCGGAGCGCGCGGCCTAGGCGGCTCTCGTCGCCGCGGCCGTGAGGCGCAGCGAGTCCTCGCGCACGTCGGCATCCTGCGCGGCGTGCACGGTGATGAGCTCGTCGGCGCGCGCCTCGGCTGCGAAGGCCTCCAGGTACTCGCGCACCTCGGCAGGCGTGCCGACGGCCGAGTACCTGGCCATGTCCGCGATCTGAGCGCCGCCGGGGCTCGCGAGGAACGCATCGATCTCGTCGTCGCTGTACTCGCGCGGCATGGGGCCGCGCTGGATCAGACCGCGCACGCGGGTGCGCCGGGACGTGGCGAAGGCCTCGCGGGCCACGTCGCCGTCCTGTGCCGCGACGACGCTGACGCCGGCGATGACGTAGGGCTCGGCCAGGGCGTCGGACGGCTTGAAGGTGTCGCGGTAGACGGCGACGGCCTCGTGCAGCGCGGCGGGCGCGAAGTGCGAGGCGAACGCATACGGCAGGCCCAGCGCGGCGGCGAGCTGCGCGCCAAACAGCGACGAGCCGAGGATGAACAGCGGGGGAGCGTCCGCGGCCGACGCCGCGTGCGGCGTGGACTGCACGCCCGGGATGCGCGAGGCGCCGGCGAGGTAGTCGCGCAGCTCCTGCACGTCGGCGGGGAAGGCGTCGGAGTCCGCCGGCGTGCGGCGCAGTGCGCGCAGCATCGCCTGGTCGCCCCCTGGTGCGCGGCCGAGTCCAAGGTCGATGCGGCCGGGGTGCAGCGCGTTGAGCGTGCCGAACTGCTCCGCGATGGTGAGCGGCGAGTGGTTGGGCAGCATGATGCCGCCGGCTCCCACGCGAATGGTCGAGGTGTGCGCCGCGACGTGAGCGATCAGCACGCTCGTGGCGCTCGACGCGATGGTGGGCATGTTGTGGTGCTCGGCGTACCAGACGCGCTCGTACCCGGCTTGCTCGGCCGCCTGCGCCATGCGCACCGTGGTGGCCAGGGCGTCGGCCGCCGACTGGCCGGGGGCGATGGGGGCGAGGTCGAGCACTGAAAGCGTGAGGGGCATGGATGCGTCAACCACGGGCCACCCCCGACGCTTCCCCCGCTGCGAGTCGGCGCGCGGCGTTCAGGGTCTCGGCGGCGGCAAGAGGGTCCACGCGAGTCAGTGTCATCGCAGCGACGACGAGCGCGGTGAGGGCGTTTGCCGTTGACGCGAGGCTCTCCGGATCCTGCGTGGGGCGGCTGGCCGAGAGGCCACGAGTGAGCGCGCTCGCGATCTCGTCTCGGTACGCTGCGACGCGCTCGCGCACCGCCGTGTCGTGCACGATCGGCGAGCCGGCTGCGTTGACGAGCAGGCAGCCGTGTGAGGCTGCGGGTGAGTCGGGTGCCAGGATCGCGTCCCGCATGCCCACCAGGTAGGAGTCGACGGCATCGGGCGCCACGGGTTCCGTGGTGAGGGCGACGAGGCGCGGCCGGATGACCTCGTCGAGGTAGTTCTCGACCGCTGCGTCAAAGAGCGCGCGCTTGGAGCCGAACGCGTGATAGATGCTCGAACGGTTGAGCCCCGTCGCCTCCTCGAGCTCGGGGAGCGACGCGGCCTCATAGCCGCGACGCCAGAACACCGCCCGGGCGGACCGGATCGCGGCATGCTCGTCGAAGGAACGCGCGCGGCCCATCGCCTACCTCCCGGTGTGATCGGATCGATTTGTGGATCGACCGGTCCAGTATATATATTGAACTGGTCGGTACACAATCGGCGTGCCGAGGCCGCCCCCAGCATCCACAAGGAGTCCCATGACCACCGCGGTGTCCACGCAGATCCACCTCGCCTCGCGCCCCCATGGCTGGCCCACCCATGACAACTTCCGCACCGTCACGGTGGAGTACGGCGATCTTGAGCCGGGTCAGGTGCGGGTGCGCAACGAGTTCATGTCGGTGGACCCCTACATGCGCGGGCGCATGAATGATGTCAAGAGCTACACCCCTCCCTTCGCGCTCGACGAGGTCATGACGGGAGGTGCGGTGGGCCGTGTCATCGAGTCCGCCTCTGAGGGGCTTCCCGTGGGCACTCTCGTCTCCCACCAGCTGGGCTGGCGCGACATTGCCCAAGCCGATGCTGCGCAGTTCAGCGCCGCGCCTGAGATTCCTGGCGTGCCGCATTCGGTAGCCCTTGGCGTGATGGGCATGACGGGCCTCACGGCGTACGTGGGCCTCACAGCCATCGCGCAGATGCGCGAGGGCGACACGGTCTTCATCTCGGGCGCCGCGGGAGCCGTAGGCACCGCCGCAGGGCAGATCGCGCGCCTGCTGGGCGCCAAGCGTGTGATCGGCTCCGCCGGCTCGGACGAGAAGGTCGCGTTGCTCACCGAGAAGTACGGCTATGACGCGGCGTTCAACTACAAGAACGGTGAGGTGCGTGCGCAGCTTGCTCAGGCGGCGCCCGACGGCATCGACGTGTACTTTGACAACGTGGGAGGCGAGCATCTCACCGCCGCGCTCGATGTCTTCAACGCGGGCGGCAGGGCCGCGCTGTGCGGCGCGATCTCGTCGTACAACACCACTGAGCGCGAGCCGGGCCCCGACAACATGTCCCACATCATCACGCGGTCGCTCACGCTCAAGGGGTTCACGCTGGCCGGCTATCTGCACCTCGCTGGAGAGTTCCGCGAGCACATGGCCGCGTGGTTCGGTGAGGGAAGCATCGCGTACGACGAGACTGTCGTCGAAGGACTCGATCACGCGGTGGATGCGTTCCTTGGCCTGATGCGCGGCGAGAACGTCGGCAAGAT
>QKAX01000114.1 GCA_003246255.1 Demequina lutea | reverse complement strand
CGGTCTGAGGCGAGTAGCGGCGGATCACCTGGCCGTCGCGGCCCACCAGAAACTTGGTGAAGTTCCACTTGATGGCGTCGCCCATAAGCCCGCCCTTTTCTTGCTTGAGCCACGTGTAGAGAGGGTGCGTGTTCGCGCCGTTGACGTCGATCTTGGCGAACATGGGGAACGAGACGCCGTAGTTCATCTGGCAGAACTCCTCGATCTGCTCCGCGTCGCCAGGCTCCTGGCCCGCGAACTGATTGCACGGGAAGCCGAGCACCACTAGTCCGTCGTCCTTGAACTGCTTGTACAGCGCCTCGAGGCCCTCGAACTGCGGAGTGAGGCCGCACTTGGAGGCGGTGTTCACCACGAGCACCACCTGGCCCGCGTACTCGGAGAGGTTCTGGGGCGCGCCGCGCAGCGTGTCGGCGGTGAAGTCGCTGAGTACAGTCATGGCGTTGACAACGCAGGGGCCGCGCCGGCCCTTCCCGACACGTGTCGAAAACGTGACCGGATCAGTCTTCACGCAGCGAGCCGGTGCCGCGCGCGTTGTACACAGTCGCGTCGGATGCGCCGTAGGCGGCGTACACGGCGAGCGCCTCGTCGCGGCACACGTCTTGCGTCACGGAGATGCCCCGGGACTCGAACTGCGCGGCCCAGTCGGCCACCATCGGCCCCTCGTCAAAGCCGGTGAGGCGCTCAAGCTCCGGGCCGTCGCCGGCGACCACGAGGTGCTTGACGCCCGACCACATCGTGGCGCCGTAGCACTGCACGCACGGGCGCCAGTTGACCACCAGGGCAAGGTCGCGCTCGGCGCCCAGGTCCCACGTGCCGAGCGCAGCCTGCGCGGTGCCCAGCGCCATGACCTCGGCGTGGCCCGAAGAGATGCCCGATGCCAGCACCACGTTCACTCCCACCGACACCAGTTCTCCGGTGGCTGCGTCCACGACGATCGCGGCGAACGGACCGCCATTGCCCTCGCGCCAGTTGCGGTCGGCGAGCGTGTTCACGAGCGTCATCTGCTCCTCCGCAGTGGCGAGGTGCGTGGGCAGTGACGGCGCCTCGTCGACGAGCCACTGGGGCAGGGACATGGTGAACGTGGTGGCGATCATGGGGACTCCTTGGGGTCTACGCCGCCATCATGCACCGGGCGCATTGCGCGCGTGTTGCGCGAGCGTGGTGTCGATGGCGATGCGCAGGGAGCGCGCCGTGACCTCCGGCTCCAGCGTGGGCACGTCGGAGCCGAGGCGCATCTGCGGCGAGGCGGGCACGTGGATGAAGCCCGTCGCGGCGCCCGGCAGCGCCGCTGCCTGCAGGCGATAGAACAGGTCGTTGCACACGTAGGCGCCCGCGCTGAGCGAGGGCCGGGCGGGGATGTCCTGCGCGCGCATCGCGTCGACGATGTCGGTGACCGGCAGGGTCGACCAGTACGCCGCTGGACCGTCGGGGTGAATGGGCTGCTCGCGAGGCCGGCGCCCCGCGTTGTCGGGGATGCGGGCATCGGCCAGATTGATGGCGACGCGCTCGGGGGTGACCCATGCGCGGCCCTCCGCGACGCCGGTGGCGATCACCACGTCGGGCTGCTCGTCCTCGATCATCCTGAGCAGAGCGTCGGCGGCGGCCTCGAACTCGACAGGCAGCGCGAGGGTCATGAGCTCGACGTCCGACTGCCAGTCGCGCGCCACGAGGTTCACGGCGTCCCACGACGGGTTGGTGCGGGCGCCGTCGAAGGGCTCGAAGCCCGTGAGGATCACGCGAGTCATGCGGCCAGCCTAGGCGCGTGGGGCCTCGCGCTCTGCGGCGATGGTGTGGGCGGCGTGTTCGAGCGCGGCGCGCACCGCGTCGATCGCGGGGTCGCCGCGCGAGGCCGACCTCGCCGCCGTGAACACCGTCCGATGCGGAGAGCCGGGCAGCGCGCGCGTGGAGCCCGCGAGACCCGCAGCCTCCCACATGAGCCCGGGGAGAAAGCCGACGGCGAGCCCGGCGGAGATGTACCGCGCGTGGGCCTGCAGGTCGGGGGTCTCGAAGCGTACGTCGGGCTCGAAGCCCGCGACGCGGCAGGCCTCCTCCGTGAAGTGGCGCGTCGCGGTGCCGCGCGGCTCCATGACCCAGGGTGCGTCGGCGGCGTCGGCCAGGCGTCGGACGTGTTGGTGGGCCTCGCCCACGACGAGCCTGATCTCGTCGGTGACGAGCGGCCTGCGGTCCACGCCGGGGTAGTGCGGTGCCGAGTGGTGGGGGTACTCCTCGGCGATCACGAGGTCGTGGTCGCGCGCCCATGTGTCGGCGAGCGCGGAGCCAGGCTCGGACTGACGCACCAGCACGGTGAGCGCGGGGTGGGTCGCGTGCAGGCGCTGCAGCGTGGCGGGGATAAGAGTCAGCGCCGCCGACTGGAAGACCGCGACGCGCACTGTGCCGCTGACGTCGTCGGTGGAGGTGCGCAGCTCCACCTCGGCGGCCTCGAGCTCGCCCAGGATGGTGCCCGCGCGGCGCACGAGGCGCTCGCCCGCAGGGGTGAGGCGCAGGCGGCGCCCCGAGCGCTCAGTGAGGGCAACGCCGGCCTCGCGTTCGAGCGTCGCGAGCTGCTGCGAAATGGCCGATGGCGTGTAGCCCATCGCGTGCGCGGCGGCGGCGATGGTGCCGCGCAGGGAGAGCTCGCGCAGCATCGCGAGGCGGGTGACATCAAGCATGTGAACAGTGAAGCAGAACTGAACGTGAAACGTGAGGAACGTGAACTAGTCCTACGTGCCGCGGGTGCGCCACACTGGTGCGAAGCCACGAGGAGGATCCCGCCCCATGACCGTCCCCAGCACCGCTCCCGCGCGCACGCCCCAGCACTCGGCTGAGGACGTCGTCGCGC
>QKAX01000062.1 GCA_003246255.1 Demequina lutea | reverse complement strand
CCCGCGGAGACGACACGACCCCCGAGCCCGCCGCCCCCCAGGGCGCGCCGGCCGACGCTGGGTCCCCCGAGTCACAGGCGTACCCGCACGCGGCCGACGCAGGGGCGGGGCAAGGCGCCGGCGCGACGGCCGACGCCGCGGCCGGCTCGTCCACCGGCCCCACCGATTCGTTCGACGGCGCGCACCGCGAGCCGCACACCACCGCCAAGGTGATCGACATCCCCGAGTCGCGCGTGCACCGGCAGGCGGACCTCATTGGCGTGCTGGGCGTGGCGCTGGGCATCATCGCGGTGCTGCTGCTGGGCGCGTACGCGCGCGGCACCACGGCCGGCATCACCGACGACGTGCACGGCATCAACGCGGTGCTCCAGCGCGTGCTGATCGCCCCGTTCAACCTGTTCACCGGCATCGTCACGCTGGTGCTGCCGGCGGTGGCCGTGATCGACCTGGCCCTGCGCCGCGAGCCGCGCCGCATCCTCGAGGCGCTCGGGGCATCCGTCACCGGTTTTGGCGCGACGTTGCTGGCCGTGTGGCTGGTGCAGGAGCTCGGCTCGGATGACCTGATCCGCTCGCTGTCGATTGGCGTGGAGGACTCCGCACGCATCAACATGCCCGCGTACATCGCCGCCGTGGCCGCGCTGCTCACCGTGGCCGGCCGACGCGGCACGCGCCGCGCGCTGGGCATCTCGTGGAACCTGCTGTGGGCGGCCATCGCGGTGTCGGTGATCTCCGGCATCGTCACGCTGCCCGCCGTGCTCACCACCGTGCTGGTGGGACGCCTGGCCGGCCTCGGCTTCCGCTACGCGCTGGGCTCCACCACCGACCGCGCGTACGGCGACGCCCTGGTGGAGGGCATCGAGCGCGCGGGCTTCTCCGTGCGGCGCCTGGTGCGCGCGGACCCCGAGCTCGCGTCGTCGGCCGAGGACATGGACGCCATCTCGAGCGCCCTTGGCCGCGCGCGTCACGGCCGCGTCTACGCGCTTACCACGGTGGAGAACCACCAGCTGCTGGTCTCCGCGCTGGATGCCGACCAGCACGCGGCCGGCCTTGTCACCAAGCTGTGGTCCTCGTGGCGCCTGCGCGGCATCGACGCCAGGGCCGATGTCTCGCTGCGCCACTCCGCCGAGGCCACCGCACTGCTGTCGCACGCGGCCCGCGGCGCGGGAGTGCACACGGCCCGCGTGCTGGGCCTGTCGCAGTCGCGCGACACCATGATCATCGTCTACCAACGCCCGCTGGCCGCCCGCCCGCTCGCGGACCTCGCGCCCGAGGACGTGACCGACGGCGTGCTGGACGGCATCTGGGATCAGGTCACCAAGGCGCACGCGGCGGGCATCTCGCACCGCGCGCTGAGCGCCGACACGGTGCTGGTGGGTCACGACGAATGGGCCGACGTTCCCACCGTGTGGCTCACCTCGTGGGAGCTGGGCGAGGTGGCCACCACCACACTGGCCAAGCGCATCGACCGAGCGCAGGTTACCGCGATGCTCGCCGCGATCGTGGGCCCCGAGCGCGCCGTGGACGCGGCCTTCCGTGCCGTGGGCGAGGACGGCGTGGAGCACTTCACGCCCATGATCCAATCGGTGATTCTGCCGCGCGCCACGCGATCCGCGCTGCGGGCATCGGCGTGGAACCTGGGCGACGTGCGCAAGGACATCGTTGACCGCCTGCCCGATGCTGATCTTGAGCCCGAGCAAGTCTCCCGTTTTGGCCTGCGCACGGTGTTTGCCATCGCGGCCGGCGTGATCGCCGCGTACGTGGTGTTCGCGTCGTTCAACACGGAGCAGGTGCTGGAGGCGCTGCAGCGCTCCAACCCGTGGTGGCTGCTGGTCGCAGTGCTATGGATGTTTGTCACGTTCATCGGCGCGGCCGTGGCGCTGCTCGCGTTCGCTCCCGTCAAGGTGCCGTGGAGCCGCGCGCTGCTGGCCCAGGTCGCGGCCGCGTACCTCGCGCTCGCCGCCCCGGCCGGCGTGGGCCCTGCCGCCCTCAACCTGCGACTGCTGACGCGCCGCAAGGTCCCCGCGCCGCTCGCCGTGGCCACCGTGGCCCTGGTGCAGGTGAGCGCGGTGGTGGTCACCGTGGTTGGCCTGCTGGTCCTGACCCTGCTCACTGGCTCGGAGGGCACGCTCGCCGCGCTTCCGTCGGGCGCGGTGCTGGTGGGCGTGGGCATCACCGCAGGCATCGTCGCGATCGCGCTGGTGGTGCCGCGCGTGCGCCAGTGGGCGTGGGGCCGCCTGGGCCCCATGATGCGCCAGACGTGGCCGCGCCTGGCCCAGGTGCTCAGCCAGCCGTGGCGCCTCGCGCTCGGCGTGGGCGGCAACCTGCTGCTGACCGTCGCCTACGTGGGCTCGCTCGACGCGGTGCTCAAGGCCTTTGGCCACAACCTCTCGGTGTTCGACGTGACGGTGCTGTTCCTGCTGGGCAACGCGGTGGGCGCCGTGGTGCCCACGCCCGGTGGCCTGGGCGCCGTCGAGGGCGCGCTGATCGCTGGCCTCACGTCGTCCGGGCTTGCCGGTTCGGTGGCCGCGTCCGTCGTGGTGATCTTCCGTCTGATCACCTACTGGGCTCGCATTCCGCTGGGCTTCTTCGCGATGCGGTATCTGCAGAACCGGGGTGAGTTGTAGGGGTTCTGACGCAATCTCGCGACGTGGCTATATTGGCCTTGTCGTGTTGTGGTGCAATGTGGCAGTCCACAGGAGACTAGGTGTACCCGGCCATGAGGTTGGTAGCAGGTTTCGAGTTGTGAGAAGGAGAACCTCCGGGCTTGATGGAGATGTCTAACGTCTTCACCACCCGGAGGTTCTCGTGTCCCACGCTAACGCTCGTTTGACGGTTCATGGCA
>QKAX01000204.1 GCA_003246255.1 Demequina lutea | reverse complement strand
GGACGCGCCGGGCGGGTCTCGTGGCGCGCCGCTGTCGCGGGTCTCGCCTGCGCGCTGGCGGCGGTCGGGTGCGTCCCCACCACGCAGGAGACGACCGATGCGTCGGGCGCTCCCTCGGCCGGGCCCGCCGCCGCATCGGCGCCGGACTTTGTGGGCGGCGTGAACTTCCCGCGCACCCTGCAGGCCGACCGCTGGGTGGAGGTGCAGCTCTCCGGCGACGGCATCGAGGGTTGGCTCGTGACGCGGGCCGCGCTGGACTCGTCGTATTTTGACGCGCTGCCAGCGATCGACAAGAACGTGCGCATGTTCGACGGCTACGTGAACCGCGTGACGGTGCCGCTGGGGCCCGCCACGTGTCCCGTGGGCGACGGTGTGCCGGCCGCGGTGCTCACCCTCACCGGTCCGGATGGCGGCACGGCCGAGGCGCGGGTCGCGCTGCCCGCCGACGTGCTCGCGGGCATCAACGAGGCGGAGTGCGCGGTGCGAGCGGTGACCGATGCGGCGGCCCCCGCGCTCGGCGCCCCCGAGTCGCGCGTCGGCACGGCGGTGACCACTACCCTGACGCTCGCACGCGGCGCGACCCTCGGCGATTCCACCGCGGCCCTCACCGACGCGCGAGGCTCGGTGATCTTTGACCTGACCCCGGCGTCGGGCGGGCTGCCGCTCGTGCTTGGCCCGGGCGCGGCGAGCGCCCGGGTGCCTGTGACCCTCGTCGCCACGCGCTGCGACGAGCACGCCTTCGCGGAGTCAAAGAAGACGTTCGTGTTCGCGGTGTGGATCTCGGTGGACGGGGCAGAGCCCGCCTACGTGGAGATCCGCCCCGGCGACGAGCTCAAGGAGGCGCTGCAGCAGGCCTTTGATGCGTGCGGCGATGACTCGCGCAGCGATCCCCTTGGCGGCTAGCGGTTCTGCAGCGCGTCCATCGCGACTGCCACGGCCTGCAGCAGGCGGGTGTCGTAGTCAGGGGCCGTCACAGTGCACTGATACGTGTCCCGCAGGCCCCACTTGCGCGTGATGTCCATGACGGGGCGTTGACCGTCCGAGAACACAAAGTCGTACGGGATGAAGCCCATGTCGGTGAAGCGGCGCAGGATCGCGTAGAACTGCGACTTCTCCTGGCCCGTCACCTGCAGCTTGCCCGGCTGGTCGATCAGCCACGTCGAGTTGATGAGCGACGCAGCCCAATCCTTGTGGAACGAGCCGATGACCTGGCCTGCGCCGTCCCACACGTCCACCACCGACTTGATGTCCAGCACGTTGCGCGCCTTGAACTTAAACAGCACGTGAGTCTTCGAATCGTCGGTGTAGAACGTCACCTCCTCGCGCAGCGCGAAGCGCTTCTGCTGCGCAAAGCCCAGCATCGAGACGGGGTTCCACGCGGCGTCTGTGGTCCAGATCTCGTAGCGGTTGACGCCCAGCGTGAAGCGCTGGCGGATGAGGAAGTTCGCATCTGTCATGTGCCGACGCTAGCGGGGCTTTGGCGTGGGCGGAAGGGCGACACGGCGCGGCGCGGCGCGGAGGGAGCCGGGCGGGCCAGGGCTCTCAGCCCGCCGGAGCGTCGTCCCTGGTAAGGAGGCGACTTCTCGACATCTCGGAATGTTTGGGAACGCGAGCCGTGTTGCCCTCATGTCCGCAACAAGCGGCTGGAGTGGTGCCGAGGAGGTAGGGCGCCACTCGAGAGAGGTCCGAAAAACAGGAGACAATCATGGCTATCGGTTCCGGTATTTTCCTCATCGTCGTGGGCGCGATTCTCACCTTCGCGCTCAACGCCTCGGTCGTCAACCTTGGCGCTGTCGGCTGGATCTGCATGATCGCCGGTGCCGCGGCAATCGTCATCTCGCTGGTGATGAGCAACCAGGCTCGCAACACCACGCACACCGAGATCCGCGACGAGAACGTGGACGAGCACCGCGTGGAGCACCACGCGCGCTAGGACGCGTGCGGGTCGACCCCGCACACGAGTGTCAACGCGCCCCTGACGCGATTCCCGAGACGGCCGAGAGGCAGCCTCGAGGGTGTCGCCGGGGGCGCGTTGCTGTCTCCCGGCTACTTGTCCGGGTAGTGGACGTCCGCGATGGACGTGAAGGTGATGAACGGCCGATGCTGCGAGAAGGCCACATCAAGCCTGCCGCGCACCACAGCGCGGATCAGCACAGCGGCCACCACCACCAGCGCCGTCATGGAGCCGATGCCCACGGCGAGGCGCGAGGCGCGGGCCCAGGTAGTCGCCAATCCAGCCGACGATGGGCGAGCCAATGGGCGTGGCTCCCATCAGCACCATCATGTAGAGCGACATCACGCGGCCTCGCAAGTGCTCTGGCGTGGTGGTCTGCACTGTCGCGTTGGCGGTGGTGAGCATGGTGAGCGCCATGAACCCCACCGGAATGCCGGCGATCACATACGACCAGTACGTGGGCATGAGCGCCATCGCGCCGCTGGCCACACCAAAGCCCGCCGCGCTCAGTACGACGAGCCGCGCGCTGGGGGCTGTGCGTCGCGCGGCGAGCACGGCGCCCGTGAGCGAGCCGATGGCCAGGATCGACCCCATGATCCCGTAGTCCTCGGGGCCGCGACCAAACTCGATGCGCGCCATGATGGCGCTGGTGAGCTGAAAGTTGAGGCCGAACGTGGAGACCACGCACACCACCACAAAGATGACGAGCAGGTCGCGGCGGCCGCGCACGTAGCGGAAGCCGTCCACCACCTGGCCGGCGGCCCGCTTGGCGCGCTCCTGGTGGTTGAACTCCCCCTTGCGCATCGCGAGCAGCGCGATGATGGTCGCGCCGAACGTGGCGCCATTGAGAATGAACACCCAGCCGGAGCCGATGAGGCCAATCAGGATGCCGGAGAGTCCGGGGCCGATCAGACGGGCAGCGTTGAACGACGCCGAGTTGAGGCCCACGGCGTTGCTGAGCTTGTCGCGGGGCACCAGGTCGCCCACGAAGGTCTGACGTGCGGGGGCGTCGAACGCGCTGACGATGCCCAGCGCCAGCGCGAAGGCGTAGACGTGGCCCAGCTGCGCGTTTCCGGTGAGCACCATGATGCCCAGCGCGATGCCGAGCGCGCCGCCCGCAATCTGCGTGATGATCAGCAGCTTGCGGTGATCTACTCGATCCGCGACCACTCCCGTCAGCGGGCCCAGCAGCAGGAACGGCACAAACTGCAGACCCGTGGTGATGCCCACCGCCGTGCTCGACTCGTTGGTGAGCACCGTGAGCACCAGCCAGTCCTGAGCCACTCGCTGCATCCAGGTGCCGATGTTTCGACACCAGCGCGCCCGCGAACCACAGGCGATAGTTGAAGAGGGCGAGTGAGCTAAAGGTCTGTTTCATTGCTAAAGGTCAACGATACGCGGGCATCCGGACATTCCTGGACATCGTGTGCGGAATGCCACCGATGCCCGCGCGCCGCCCGCTGCCTGGTGAGGTGCGGGCCGACGCGCGGGCCGGGTGGTGAGGCTATGCCGCGACGGCGACCCCGGCGTCGGCCGCCTGCGCGGCGCGGACCTTGGGGTGGGCGTCGGTGCGGATGCCCGGCGGGCATGGTGAGGCCCTCGATGAGGGCGCCGGGCGCGTCGGCCACGCCGTAGCCCACCAGCGCCGATGCCACGTAGCCCACGCCGCCGATCAGCAGTGCGTAGCCCAGCGGGGTGGGGAAGCGGCGCTGCTGCAGCGCGACCCAACCCATGGGGATCAGCCACAGGCCAAAGAAGATCGCGCCCACGCCCCACGACTGTGCGCTGAGCTCCTCCAGCAGGCCGACGGTGGCGGCGGCATCACCGCCGGGTGCGAGCGAGGCGTCGCCTGCCACGGCGATGGCAGCGCCCATCGAGGCGGCCGAGGCGAGGATCGCCACCGCGTTGATGAGGCCGAAGGCCGCGATGCTGACGCCGGCCATCGGGTTGATGCCGCGCAGCATTTTGTAGAACCAGACCGCGGCGACGGCCTGCGTGATCACGATCAGCAGCTCCATGACCACTGTGAGGTGGGCGAGGGCGGCGTTGTCCGTGAGGTGGGCAAGGGTCTGGGCGGAGTCGCCGGTGAAGATCTGGCCGCGCAGCACCAGGAAGCCGAGCATGCCGGTGACGGCAAGCCCCAGGTACCAGGCGCCGGTGGCGCGGGCGGTGCGAATGAGCGATGACATGGGTACCTCCTTGAGAGCGAAAAAGGGTGTGCTGAGTAGAGGTCAGGTGCTTGTGGCAGCGACCGTGCAGGCGGGGGAGCGGCTAGGCCGCGGGGAGCGCCGAGGCGCCGAGGCTCAGGTCAGTCGTCGGAGCCTTCCGGGGTGTACTGGAACACGTCGTCGAGCGGGCGCCCCAGCACGTGAGCGATCTGGAATGCCATCTCGAGCGACGGCGAGTACTTGCCCTGCTCGATCGCGATGATGGTCTGGCGCGTGACGCCGATGGCGCGGGCCAGGGCGGCCTGGGTCATCTCGTCGGCCTCGAAGCGGAGGGCGCGGATGCGGTTGGTGACGAGCGTGGGCTTGGGTGCCATCAGAAGCCCCTGCGGTAGAGCGAGACCTTGGTGATGGTCTCGGCGAGCGCGCCGCCAAAGCCGGCCGCGTAGAGGGCGTTGCCGATCCAGAAGTGGTCGGCGCCCAGCATCGTGAGTACCAGGGTGAGGCCTACGCCTACCCCCACCACGGTGGCCGAGGCCTTGGTGCCGCGCGCGCCGATCTCCTTGTCGCGCACGTCGGTCTCCATCTCGGCCTTCACGTCGCGGCCCTTGATGGCGAGGCCCACGGCGGAGCCCACCTGCGCCACGATCGTGCCGACGATGGTGAAGCCCACCGAGATGCCGATCGCCCACAGCATGGCCGGGATCCAGGAGACGTCCGCGATGGGGCGGTCGAAGACCTGCGGCAGTATCCACGCGAGGTAGAAGCCCGTGGAGACGATGATGCCGGCCAGGTAGACCCACACCGAGCGCTCCTCGGTGGTCATGGAGATGGGCTCGTCGTCCTCGGGGAGGTCGTGGGGCTCGTGGGTCATGGCGGTTCTTTCTGCGGGGCGGGACATGTTAAACATCTTTGACACAACCAAGGTATGGCCTGCTTGACATGGTGTCAAGAAATCTTTACACCCGGGGCGGGAGGGGTGGGCATCCACTGGGGCGCCCGACGCTCGCGAGCGGAGGGCTGAGCGCCCACTACGGGGGGCGAGGGGAGGGGGGCGGGGTCACACCGGCAGGTGCAGCGACCTCGATGCGAGCGCCCGCGCCTCCGCGTTGGAGTGCGTGATGAGCACCGCCATGGTCCCGGCGAGGCGTACACGCAGGTGCGCGAGCACGGCCGGCAGCGACTCCTCGTCCACTCCGGTAAGGGGCTCGTCGAGCACCACCATGTCGGCGCGCGCCGCGAGGGCCCGCGCCAGTGCGACCCTGCGCTGCTGCCCGCCGGACAGCTGCGACACGGGGCGGGTGAGATCTGCGCCGTGCAGGCCCAGCGCCCGCAGCTCGCCCTCTGCGGCCGGGCGCCGCAGCCGCGGCAGCACCAGCCGCACGTTTGCCACCGCGCTCAGGTGAGGGCATAGGCGGTTCTCTTGGAACACCGCAGCGCGGGTGAGACCCGTGGGCCACCACACGGAGCCGGCGTCGGGGCGCTCGAGGCCCAGCAGCAGCCGTGCGAGAGTGGTCTTGCCAGAGCCGTTGGCGCCGGTCACGGCCCAGACCTCGCCGGGGTGCACCTCCAGGTCAAGGCCGTCGAACACGCTCACCTCGCGGTACCGCTTGGACACGGCCTCGAGGCGCACGGCGAGCGCGACGTCGCGCGGGCTCACGGAGCCACCTCCGGGCGCGGCGAGTCCGCTGAGGTGGGTGCCGGCCGCGCGCAGGGGACTCGCGCGATGAGCCACAGCACCAGCCGCTCGCACGCGACGGACAGCGCCACCACCACGAGGGTCCAGGCAAAGACATCGGCCGACGCGAGGTGCAGCTTTGCCGCGTACAGCCGCTCGCCGATGCTGCCGGCGGCCACGCCGATCACCTCGGCGGCCACGCCTGCCTTCCACGCGAGGCCAACGCCAGCGCGCGTCGCGGCGGCCAGATACGGCAGCACCCCCGGGATGTCCATCGCGAGCAGGCGACGCCCGAGCGGCACATCAAACACCCACGCCACTTCGAGGAGCGAGCGGTCGCGCTGCGCGAGGCCTTGACCAAGGTTGGCGTACATGACTGGCAGCACCATCAGGAAGCTGGTGAACGCCGGCAGTCGCGAGCTGTCGGTCCACAGCAGCAGCAGGATGATGAAGCTCACCACGGGGGCGGCTCGCACGGCCGCGATGGCGGGGGCGATCAGCGCCCGCGCCCAGCGCGACGCCCAGGCGGCCCATGCGAGCAGCGCGCCCCCCACCGCGGCTGCGCAGAAGCCCAGCGCGATGCGCGCGAGAGAGAACCACACGGTGGCCCAGAAGTCGGCCGTGGGGAGCAACTCCACGAGCCGCGTCGCCACCTGCCAAGGCGACGCGAGCAGAAAGTCGCGCCCCACGGCCAGGGCCGCGCCCTGCCAGACCGCCACCCAGAACAGGGCGGCGAGCGCGCCCGAGCCCAGCGCGCGGACCCCCGCGCGCCGCACAGGTTCAGCCCGCGAGGTAGAAGTCATTTCCGGGCATCGCCCCGCCCACGGACGCGGGGTCCGCGTCGAACAACACCTGCAGGTAGCCGCCCAGCAGCGGCGGCAGCTCCGCCCCTGCCACATACGTGACGTGGCAGGCCGGGATCGCTGCGACTGCCAGGTCCTCCGACGGCACGATGCCGGCCGCGACGATGTACGGCGCGGCCTCGGTGGGGGAGTCGTTGACCCACGCCGTGGACGCCTGGTACTCGGCAAGGAACGTGGCCACGGCATCGGGATGCTGGGCAGCGAAGGCCGCGCGCACCACCAGCACGCCCGTCACCAACTGCGAGCCGGGTGTGACGGCGGCCCACTCGTCGGTGAGGTCCAGGGCCGTGCGCACGGTGGGGTCCACGGATTCCAGCACAGTGACGTAGGGCTGGGGGAGCACGCCGATAGCGCCCGGGGTGGCTGTCACCGCCGCCGCGACCTCGGTGGCCTCCGCGAGGTACTCGACTGTCACGTCGTCGCCGGCGGTGAGGCCGTTCGCTGCGAGCAGGTAGTTGAGCACGTACTCGGGCGAGGCGCCCTTTCCGGTCGAGTAAACAGCGTGCCCCGCGAGGTCCGCGATGGAGTGCACGGAGTCCCCCGACTCCACCACCTGCAGCACACCCAACGTGTTGACTGCCGCCACCTGGATCGCGGCGTCGGTGCCCGCGGTCTTGCTGTAGACCACCGCAGCGAGGTTCGCGGGAATCAGCGCCGCGTCCACCTTGCCCTGCACCAGCAGCGGCACCACCTCGTCGGGGGTGCCGTACACCTGGACGCTGTAGTCCTCGCCGGCCGTGGCATCGGCGACGCTTGCGAGGATGCCCGCCAGGCCGATGGTCGTGGGGCCCGTGAGCGAGGCGATCTCCATGGTCACGGGTTGAGTCGCGGCGGCGGCCTCGGTCCCCGGGGGCTGGCCTGCCTCTCCTGCCTGGCACGACACGACCCCGAGCGACGCCATGAGCGACATCGCGACGGTGGGTAGCAGCAGGGTGCGGGGGTCAAGCATCGGCCGCCCCTAGCGCGTCCGCGCGGAACGGCGCGTAGGTGGTGTGCAGCAGCTCGTGCGCGAGGTGCGAGTTGGGCTCTCCGTAGAAGTCCGAGTAGAGCCGCAGGATGTCGGGGTTCTTCTGCGAGTCTCTGAGCGCGGCATCGGCATCGATGTTGCTGAGGATCATCTCGCGCAGTTGGCTCTCGCCCTGGTGCTCGGGCTTGGGGTGGCCTGCGCCGTTGATGCAGCCTCCGGGGCACGCCATGATCTCCACAAGGTCAAAGCCCATGTCGTCCCCGGCGAGCAGCCGCCGGATCACCGGGTCCGCGTTGCCAAGGCCGCTGATCGCCGCGATGCGTAGCGTCCTCCCCGGCGCCTCAATCTGGGCCACCTTGACGTACGGGAGGCCCTCCACAGGCTTGTAGTCAAGGCGCTCCCGCAGCGGCTTGCCAGTGAGCTGCTCCACGGCCATGCGGGTCGCGGCCTCGGCCACGCCGCCCGATGCCCCGAACAGCACTCCCGCGCCGGAGACCTGCTTGTAGGGCGCGTCGAACTCGGCGGGCTCGATGTCCTCCTTTTCGAGGCGCAGCATCTGCACCATCTCCAGGAACTCGGTGGTGGTGAGCACGGCATCCACGTCGCGCAGCCCCTCGGGCGCGAACTCGGGCCGCGCGGCCTCGGCCTTCTTGGCCATGCACGGCACGATCGACACCACGTACAGGTTGTCCAAGCTGATGTCCTCGCGCGCCGCGAAGTGCTTCTTCACGGTGGTGCCCATCATCTGCTGCGGGGACTTGCAGCTGGAGAGGTGCGGCAGGATGCCGGGGTACCTGCGCTCGGCGTAGTTGACCCAGCCGGGGCAACAGGACGTGTAAAGCGGCAGCTTGCCACGGCCCTCGAGGCGTCCAAAGAACTCGGTGGTCTCCTCCACGATCGTGAGGTCCGCCGCGAACACGAAGTCGAAGATCTTGTCGAAGCCGACCTTGCGCATGAGCCCTGCAATGAACGGCGCCGCCTCGTTGTGCGGGATGCCGTACTCCTTGGCCACGTGTGCGCGCACCGCCGGTGCCACGAAGCCCACCACTACCTTTGACGGGTCGTTGATGGCGCTGAAGACGCCGCCGCGCTCGCGCTCGTAGTCAAGCGCGCCCGTGGGGCACGCGCGCACGCACTGGCCGCAGCTCACACAGTCGGTCATGGTGAGCGGCTCGCCCGTGGACGTGCACACGCGCAGCAGTCCGTCCCTGAACTGGAACGCCAGCACGCCCGGGCCCATGATCTCGGAACACGCGGCCACGCACAGGCCGCACGAGATGCACTTGTTCTGGTCGCGAATGATGAACGGGTGGTCGCGCACGATGGGGGTGCGGGGGCGCACGTGCAGCGTGGGGGCGAACATCACCTCGTGATCGCTCGCCTCGTGGCGCAGCAGGCACGTGTTCTGCGCCGAGCAGCCGCACGTGAGGCAGCGCGCGGCCTCGGCTCGCGCCTGCGCCTCAGTCAGGCCGTGCTGCACTTCGGGGAAGCCGTCAAGGCGCGCGGCGATGTCCAGCTCGCTCAGCTCGGCGCGGTCGAGGTGCGGGAACTCCTCGAACTCGGCCTGCGGCAGGTCCTCGAGGGAGCCGCGCGAGCAGGCGTAGTCCTCGTGCGAGGGCTTGATGTAGCCCCGCGTGACGTACTCACCGATGGCCTGCGCCGCGCGTCGGCCCGCGGCAACGGCCTGGATCACCGTCGCGGGGCCCGTGACGCAGTCGCCGCCCGCAAAGATCTTTGACTCGGACGTGAGCATCGTGTGGCCGTCAATGTCCACATTGCCCCACTTGTCGAGGCGCACCGGGAGGTCGTTGTAGAGGAACCCCGTGTCGGTGTTCTGGCCGATCGCGCCGATGACAAGGTCGGCATCGAGCGCGAAGTTGCTGCCCTCGATGGGGATGGGGCGGCGTCGGCCGGACCGGTCCGGCTCGCCCAGCTCCATGCGCATGCAGTGCAGGCGGCGCTTGCCGTCGTCGGTGACGGAGACCTTCTGCGGCGCTGCAAGGAACACCATCTCCACGCCCTCGCGGATCGCCTCCTCGACCTCGATGGCCTGGGCGGGCATCTCCTCGCGCGTGCGGCGGTAGACGAGGCGCACCGACGCGGCGCCCTTGCGCAGGGCCGTGCGCGCGCAGTCGATGGCCGTGTTGCCGCCGCCGATCACCAGCACGTCGGCGCCTTGATGCGGGGTGTCGTTGCCCTTGACCACGTGGCGCAGGTAGTTCATGCCCAGCTCGACGCCCTCGGTGTTGTCGCCGTCGATGCCCAGCGGTGTCGCGCGCCACGAGCCGATGGCCAGGTACACGGCGTCGAAGTCGCGGCCTAGCTCCTCGAGGCTCAGGTGCGTGCCCAGCGACTTGTTGCACACGATGGTCACGCCGAGCGACTCGATGAGGTCGATCTCCTTGTCGAGTGTGGCCTTGGGCAGGCGGTACTCCGGGATGCCGTAGCGCATCATGCCACCCGGCTCGGGTTGCGCGTCGAACACGGTGACGCCGTGGCCTGCGATCGCGAGATAGTTGGCGGCGCTCAGGCCCGATGGCCCCGCGCCGACGATGGCCACGCGCTTCCCGGTGTGCTCGGCCACGCGCGGCCTCCACGGGTGGGCGCGGTTCATGTCCCAGTCGGCGGCAAAGCGCTTGACGTGGTTGATGGCCACCGGGTCGTCGACCAGGTTGCGCCTACACGCGTCCTCGCAGGGGTGAGGGCACACGCGGCCGCAGGCCGAGGGGCGAGGGGAACGGGTTGCGGTCCTTGATCACGCGGATCGCTGCCTCGAAGTTGCCGTCTGCCACGTGGCGCAGATAGGTCTGGATGTCGATGGTGGCGGGGCAGGTTTGCACGCACGGCGCCACGCAGTCGGCGTTGTGGTCGCACAGCAGCTGCTCCAGCCGCACCGTGCGGTACTCCTCGAGCCGCTGCGTGTGGGTCTGGATCACCATCCCCTCGGTGATGGGCGTGAGGCACGCGTTGACGTCGCGCGGGTGCTCCTCGCCCACCTCCACGACGCAGAGCCCGCAGCTGCCGTTGGAGCGCTTGAGGCGCACGTCGTGGCACAGGCTCGGCACCTGCACGCCCTCGCGCTGCAGGGCCTGCAGGATCGTGGTGCCGCCTTCCACCTCAAGGTCGCGGTCGTTGACTCGTACGGTGATGCGCTCTGCCATCGCTGCTCCGGACGTCGTTGTCGAAGCGCCAGACGCGGTTGGGGCCGCGGGACATGAGGCCTGGTGCGTTGCTCCTTCGATGTGCTCCGCACATCTTTTTTGACGCTACGCGCGAGTCCCGGGACGGGGATAGGGACCGAGGTCCCCGGGTGGGACGTGAGTCAGTTACGGCCGGGGAGTGGCAGCGATGCCGTTGAGCAGCGCCTCGACGGCCCGCAGCAGGAGGTCAACGCCCCGCGCGCCTGCCTCGCGGGGATGTCGCCCGCGCTCAGCCTGTGCTTCGACGAGACGTTCACCGTTGCCGCGAACCTCAACATCTTCTATCGACTGCAAGGGCCGCGCGGCACCGCCGTGAATGCCAAGTCTGAGGAACTGCCGGCATTGCTCGGCGGTACTCACGCGGCGTCGAAGCCGCGCTCCCAGTTCGCCCGCGGCACGCGTCGGCCGCTCATCGGCATTTCTGGAGCGCATCGCACCGCTCCGTGCGTCCGGGATACGTCAAGAACCTCGCGCGCGGCCGCCGGGAGCGATGCCATGGAGGCATGGACAACGTTGTGGCGCTCTTGGCGCTGATCGCGGGGATTGTGGCCCTGCCCTATCTGGTGTGGACGCTGATCGATCCGAGGCGGTTCTAGCGTGGCCGCGCTGGCTCAAGTCGCCGCGCTCGTGGCCCTCGTGGCGCTGCTCGTGTGGCCCCTTTCGCGAGTTCTGACGCGCGCGGCGACAGGCGATGGAGACCTGGCGGTAGAACGTTGGGTCTACCGAGCCGCGGGCGTTGACTCGCGATCCCGGCAGACGTGGAGGTCGTACGCGACCTCGGTGCTCGCCTTTTCGGCTGTGTCGACCGTCGTGCTCTTCGCGATTCTGATGGCGAACAACCGGCTGCCGTGGGCGGGCCAAACGCAGGGAATGCCGTGGCACGGCGCTCTCAACACCGCAGTCAGCTTTGTCACGAATACGAACTGGCAGTGGTACTCACCGGAGCCGACGCTGGGCTATGCGACGCAGGCGGTCGGGCTGACTGTGCAGAACTTCCTCTCGGCCGCCGTCGGCATCTCGGTGGCGTTTGCGCTCGCACGAGCGTTTGCCGCACGGCACGAGGCCACGATCGGCAACTTCTGGGTGGACCTCACGCGGGTCACCGCGCGGGTACTGGTGCCGCTCGCCGTGATCGCGACGGGCCTGTTCATTGCGGGCGGCGTGATCGACAACTTCGCCTCGCCTCGCACCGTCGTCACCGTGACTGGAGGAGTGCAGACCATTCCTGGCGGGCCCGTGGCAAGCCAAGAGGCCATCAAGCAGATCGGCACCAACGGCGGCGGCTTCTTCAACGCCAATGCGTCTCACCCGTTCGAGAACCCG
Source organism: Demequina lutea (assembly GCA_003246255.1). Lineage (GTDB taxonomy): Bacteria > Actinomycetota > Actinomycetes > Actinomycetales > Demequinaceae > Demequina > Demequina lutea_A. Next base: position 8,954 of record QKAX01000204.1, on the reverse strand, counting down.
TCCTCGCTCACCAATCTGCTTTCGATCGCGCTGTTGCTCGCGATCCCCTTCGCGCTACCGCTGGTGGTGGGCCGCATCCTCGGCTCCCGGCGGCAAGGAGCCGCTCTGCTCGGCGCCATGGGCACACTGTGGATCGCGTCGGTGGCCCTGCTCACGTGGGCGGAGGCCGCAGGGCGGGGAGCTGCCCCTGCGTTGGCCGGCGCCGCGCTCGAGGGAAAGGAGGTGCGGTTCGGCACGGCGGCATCGGCGCTGTACGCGGCCTCCACCACGGCCACCTCCACCGGCTCGGTCAACGCGATGCACGATTCGCTGACGGCGCCCGGCTCGCTCGTGGCCGTGGTCAACATGCTGCTGGGTGAGATCGGCCCCGGCGGAGTGGGATCCGGGTTGTACGGCATGCTGGTGGTGGCGATCCTCGCGGTGTTCCTAGCCGGACTCATGGTGGGTCGCACGCCAGAGCTGTACGGCAAGAAGATCGGGGCCAGGGAGATGACCCTGGTGGCTGCCTACACCGTCGTGACCCCCGCGCTGGTGCTGGGTGGCACCGCTCTGACGGTGGGCATCGGCGCTTTGCGCGATGCCGCCATCACGCAAGCAGGGCCGCACGGCATCACATCCGCGCTGTACGCGTACGCCTCCGCCGCCAATAACAACGGCTCGGCATTTGCAAGCTTCGCCGCGGGATCGGTTGCCCAGAACCTGCTCCTGGCCGCGGCGATGGCGCTCGGCAGATTTGTGCCCATCGTGCTCGTGCTCGCGCTTGCGGGAGCGCTCGCGGCGGCGCCGCGGGTCCCGACCTCAGCCGGCACTCTGCGCTCCGACACGTGGCTCTTTGGAGCGCTCATTGTGGGCATCGCGCCTCTGGTGGCGCTCGTGGCCTATGCACCTGTTCTTGCCCTTGGACCCCTCGCGGAGGCACTGTCATGAACGCCACATCCGGCCTGGCGCGCACTCTCGGCACCGCTGCGCCACAAGCGCTGCGTGGCCTGAACCCTCTCCGGCTGTGGCGTGCGCCCGTCATGCTGATCGTGTGGGTGGGTGCCGCCCTCACCACCCTGGCGGCCATCGCTCACCCCAGCGGCTTCGCGCTGGGCGTCGCAGGCTGGCTGTGGGCCACGGTCCTCTTCGCATCCTTTGCCGATGCCGTTGCGGAGGGGCGCGGGCGTGCGCGTGCCGCCGCGATGCGGCAGAACCGTGAGCACCTGACAGCGCGTCTGGTGAGCGCGGAAGGCGAGAGCGTCGTCGGCGCAGCGCAGTTGCGGCCCGGAGACACCGTGCGGGTGGCTGCGGGGGACACCGTGCCAGCGGACGGCGAGATCATCGAGGGCGCCGCCACGGTGGACGAGTCCGCCATCACTGGCGAATCCGCGCCGGTCATTCGCGAGGCTGGCGGTGACAGGTCGTCATGTACGGGAGGCACGCGCGTGCTGTCGGACGCCTTCACGATGCGAGTGACAGCGCGCCCGGGCGAGAGCTACGTCGATCGCATGATCGCGCTCGTCGAGGGCGCCCAACGCCAGAAGACGCCCAATGAGGTGGCGCTGTCGATCCTGCTCAGCGCCCTCACGCTGGTCTTTGTGGTGGTGGTGCTCACGCTCGGACCCGTCGCGGGGGGTGCGGTGGGTTCTGCACCATCGGTGGTGATGCTGGTGGCGCTGCTCGTGTGCCTCATTCCGACGACCATCGGCGCGTTGCTGCCCGCGATCGGCATCTCCGGGATGGATCGCCTGATGCGCCGTAACGTGCTCGCCACGTCGGGGCGAGCGGTTGAGGCGGCGGGAGATGTGGGCGTGCTGTTGCTCGACAAGACCGGCACCATCACCCTGGGCAACCGGAGGGCGTCCGATCTGGTTCCAGCGGAGGGCGTCACGCTGCCGGAGTTGGCGCGGGCCGCCCGCCGAGCGTCGCTCGCGGACGAGACCCCTGAGGGCCGGTCCATCGTTGAACTCGCGGACCAGATCGATGGTGCCGCAGGGGAAGACGCCCCGAGCGGCGGCGTCTTTGTGCCGTTCACTGCGCAGACGCGCATGTCTGGTCTCGACTGGGACGACGCCGGCGAGGTGGTCTCGCTGCGCAAGGGTGCCGCGAGCGCCGTGGCGGCATGGGCCGCCGAGGGCGGCGCGGCGCGAGCTCACGCGAACAGTCTCGCGCCGGACGTGCAGGCGGCGGTCGAGAAGTCCAGCCGCGAGGGTGCGACGGCGCTGGTGGTGGCCCAGAAGCGCGGAGACGCTGATCCGCAGGTGCTCGGGGTCGTGGTGTTGCGCGACATCGTCAAGCAAGGACTTGCCGAGAGGTTTAGCCAGTTGCGCGCGGTGGGCATCACGACCGTGATGGTGACCGGCGACAACCCGCTCACGGCCGCCGCAATTGCGCGCGAGGCGGGCATCGAGGATGTCATGGCGGAGGCGACGCCGGAGGACAAGCTTGCCCGCATCCGCGCCGAACAAGAGGGCGGACGGCTCGTGGCCATGACGGGAGACGGCACGAACGACGCGCCCGCGCTCGCGCAGGCCGACGTGGGCCTCGCCATGAACTCCGGCACGGCCGCAGCCAAGGAGGCGGGCAACATGGTGGATCTCGACTCCGATCCCACCAAGCTCATGGACGTGGTGAGCATCGGCAAGCAGTTGCTCGTGACGCGCGGCGCGCTCACGACCTTCTCGATCGCCAACGACGTCGCCAAGTACTTCGCGATTCTGCCCGCGATCTTCGCGGCCACCGTGCCGTCGCTGAGTGCGCTCAACATCATGCATCTCGCCACGCCGCAATCTGCGGTGCTCTCGGCGGTGATCTTCAACGCGGTGGTCATCGTGGCGCTCCTGCCGCTCGCACTGCGCGGCGCAAAGTTCCGGCCAGGTTCAGCCGACGCGATGCTTGGCCGCAACCTCCTGACGTATGGATTGGGCGGGCTCGTGGCGCCATTCATAGGGATTGCCCTGCTTGACCTTGTGATCCGGCACCTGCCGGGGATGGGAGCCTGACATGCGCACATGGATGCGCGCCGCGAGCGCCTCCGTTCGACTCCTGGTGGTCGCCACCATCACGCTAGGCGTGGTGTACCCCGCGGTAGGCGTGGGGCTGGGGTGGCTCATGCCTCATCAGGCCGATGGCTCTCTCGTCGTGGTGGACGGACAGGTCGTGGGATCTGCACTGCTCGGGCAGGAGGTCACGGGCGAGGGCTGGTTCTTTGGTCGCCCCTCGGCATCGGCGCACGACGCCATGGCATCGGGCGGATCGAACCTTGGCCCCAACAGCCAGGAATTGGTCGAGCAGATTCGCGAGCGCCAACTCGCAATCGCCGCACGCGAGGGCGTGGACGTCTCCGCGATCCCCGCCGACGCGGTGACGGCATCGGCGTCGGGCCTTGACCCGGACATCTCCCCGGCCTACGCCGCGCTGCAAGTGCCGCGCGTGGCGCGCGAGCGTGGGCTCGACGAGGCCACGGTGGCGGAGCTCGTACAACGCGCCACCACCCCCCGTGGTCTTGGCTTCCTGGGCGAGGAGGGAGTCAATGTCACGGTCTTGAATGCCTCGCTCGCTTCGCTCGGGTAGCGCGGTCTCACAATGGTGACTATGGTCGTCTCCGCGGCGCCCCGCAGGGGCGCACTGAGGGTGTATTTGGGTGCGGCGCCCGGCGTGGGCAAGACCTACGCGATGCTCGACGAGGGCAAGCGCAGGGCTGAGCGCGGTGCTGACGTCGTGATCGCCGTGCTGGAGACCCACGGCCGCGCCGCAACGGCTGCACAGGCCGATGGCCTCGAGGTGGTGCCGCGTCGCCGCACCATGCACGCAGGCATCGAGGTGGCCGAGATGGACCTCGAGGCCGTGCTCGCGCGCCGCCCCGACGTCGCGCTGGTGGATGAGCTGGCGCATACCAACGCCACGGGGTCCACGTTTGCCAAGCGCTGGCGCGACGTCGAGACGCTCCTGGACGCCGGCATCGACGTGGTGACTACCGTGAATGTGCAGCATTTGGAGTCGCTCAACGACGTGGTGGCGGACATCACGGGCGTGCGTCAGCGGGAGACCGTGCCCGATGCCGTGGTGCGGGCCGCGGATCAGATTGAGCTGGTCGACATGAGCCCGCAGGCTCTCCGACGCCGCATGATGCACGGAAACATCTATGCGCCGGACAAGGTCGATGCGGCCCTCACCCACTTCTTTCGGGAGGGCAACCTCACCGCGCTGCGTGAGCTTGCGCTGCTGTGGCTCGCGGACCGGGTGGACGCATCCCTTGAGTCCTACCGGGGCGAGCACGACATCGAGGCTGCATGGAAGACCCGCGAGCGCGTGGTCGTGGCGCTCGGTGGGGGCCGCGAGGGCGATGCCTTGGTTCGACGCGCACTCCGTACGGTGCAACGAGCGAGCGGCGGCCAACTGTACGCCGTGCACGTGGCGAGGACCGACGGGTTGGTGGCCGGCGGTGCCGACGACCTTGTGCGGCAGCGGCGGCTCGTGGAGGAGGCGGGCGGCACGTATCACGTGGTGGCGGGGGACGATGTGGCGTCCGCGCTCCTGGAGTTCGCGTCCGGCGTCAACGCGTCCCAGATCGTGGTGGGCGAGTCGACGAAGCCCCGGCTGCTGGCGGCTTTCTCGCTGACCGTCACGCGTGCGGTCATTCGCAACTCGGCAGACATCGACGTTCTCGTCGTGACGCACCGGGATGCGCCCACTGACGCCCAGCGGCGCAGGATCGAGAACCGGTTGTCGGCGCGGCGTCGGCTGTGGGGCTGGATTCTCGCGGGTGCCGCGAGCCCCGCTTTGGCTGTGGTGTTGCACGCGAGCGGGGGAGATGATCTGTCGTTTGTGCTGATGTCGTTCCTCGCCATCACGGTGATCGTGGCGCTCGTCGGAGGGCTTGGACCGGCGCTGCTTGCGGCTGCGATGGGCGCCCTCGTGTCTAACTTCGCCTTCACCGAACCGCGATACACGTTCAAGATCTCCGCGCCCGAGGAGGCGGTCGCGGTCGCGTTCCTGTTCCTCGTGGCCGTGACGACGTCGCGCGTCGTCGTGACGGCGGCACAGCGAACTCGGGAGGCGGGGCTCGCTCGCACCGAGTCCGACCTTGTCACCACCGCCTCTCTCGACGTGCTCGCGGGTGCCGACCGCGTGGGAGCGCTCATGGAGCGCCTGCGAGAGGCGTTCGCGCTGGATGCCGTGGTGATTCGCGATCCCGCAGGCGGCATCGTCGCGGCGGACCCGCCGGGGGCCGACACCGACGCGGCACAGTCGGTGACGCTGGACGACGGTTCGGTGGTGCAACTCGTCGGTCCTCCCGTGGGCGCCAGGGCGATCCGCGTGGTGTCGGCGATCGCGGCTCAGGTGATGTCGCTCAGCGAGCGCGCTCGCATGGCGGAGGAGCGGAAGTCGGCGCGCCTGGAGAAGGAGCGCTCAGCGGTGCGCGACGCGATCCTTGCGGCGGTGAGTCACGACCTCAGGACGCCACTCGCGGCCATCACCGCATCGGCGAGCACCCTACGGAGCCGGGATCTGCGCCTCACGGAGGATGACCGTGACGAGCTCCTCGGCGCGGTCGAGGCGGGTGCGGAGCGCCTCCAGTCCCTTGTGGACAATCTGCTCGACATGTCGCGCATCGATACCGGCGCGGTGACGCCGCGCCCCGCGCGGACGTGGGTCATGGACCTGCTCGTCGCCGCGTCGTCCGGAGTGGATCCGGAGCGCGTGGTGATCGACGTTGCTCCCGACGTGGGGGCGGTCCACCTCGACGGCGGGCTGGCCGAGCGAGTGGTAGCGAACCTGGTGGAGAACGCGGCACGGTACGCGCCCGATGGGGGGCCTGTGCGGCTCAGCGCCGCCTGCATGCGGGGAGCGCTCGTGGTGACGGTCGCGGATTCCGGTCCGGGGGTCCCGGAACAGGACCGGGATCGCATCTTTGAGTCATTCCAACGCTCCGGGGATGCCCATACGGGCTCGGGCGTGGGGCTGGGGCTCGCGGTAGCACGGGGACTTGCGCGTGCCCTCGGCGGTGATGTGGTCGCGGAGGACACGCCGGGCGGCGGGCTCACGATGGTGATGACGGTGCCGGTGACGTCCGCGTGAGAGTGCTGATTGTCGAGGACGACCGCCCCCTGGCTCGCGCCATGGCGATCATGCTGCGAGCCGGAGGCGACGAGGGTGCCGTGGCGAGCACGGGACGCGAGGCGCTCGATGCCCTAGGCGGGGCCGAGTGGGATGTCGTGATTCTCGACCTCGGATTGCCTGACATGGACGGCGTACATGTGCTGAGGGCCTTGCGCGGGTGGTCGAGCGTGCCAGTGGTGGTGCTCTCGGCGCGGCACGAGGCGGATCAGAAGGTGCGCGCCCTGGATTCGGGCGCGGACGACTACGTGACGAAGCCCTTCAACGTCGACGAACTGCGCGCACGCTTGCGCGTGGTGACGCGTCGCGCAGAAGGTCCGGTCGAGAGGCGAGTGGTCTCTACGCCCGGATTCACCGTCGATCTTGCGCGGCGCATCGTGATCCGTGACGGCGCCGAGGTGGGGGTGACGCCCACCGAGTGGCGGCTCCTTGAACTCTTGGCGCGCAACCCAGACGCGACCGTTGATCGCGAGACTTTGCTCGACGGACTGAGGGGACGTTCGGTTCCCCATCAGTCCCATTACATCCGCGTGTACATGCAGCAGTTGAGGTCAAAGCTTGAGCCAGTGCCCTCTCAGCCGCGCTTCCTCGTCACGGTCCCTGGTCGCGGATACAGGCTGGACACGGGCTCGACAGGTAGCGCCCCTGGTGATAGTTGACTAAAGTCAACGATATGTCCCCGCGTCACATCGACACGTTCCGCCAGTTCCAGCGCATCGTCACCCGCGAGGTGGGCGCGCTGCAGGACGACTTCCTCGGCCGCGGGCGCCCGCTCGGCGCGAGCCGCATGCTGTGGGAGATGGGCGACGGCCCGGTCGAGGTGGCGAGCCTGCGCGAACGCCTCGGACTCGACGCCGGCTACGCGTCGCGGCTGCTCGCCTCGCTCGAGGAGGAGGGTCTGGTGACCATCAGCGCGCATCCGACCGACGCGCGCGCCAAGGTGGCCGAGCGCACGGCCGCCGGTCGGGCCGAAGCGGCCGAGCTCAACCGACGTAGTGACGATGCCGCGGCCGGGCTACTCGACCACTTGGGGCCTGACGAGCTGACCGAGGTGGAGCACGCTGCCCGAGTGATCACGCGCGCCCTCGCTCGCCGCGGGCTCACGATCGAGGTCGAGGACCCCGACTCGCGCGACGCCCAGTGGTGCGTGGGGCAGTACTTCGCGGAGATCGACGCTCTTTTCGATGCGGGCTACGACCCCTCGAAGGCGCTTGCGGTCGGCTCACCCGATCTGCGCTCGCCGCACGGCGCGTTCTTTGTGGCGCGTCTCAACGGACAGCCCATCGCGTGCGGCGGAGTCAAGCTGCCCCACGGCGAACCAGCGTTTCTCAAGCGCATGTGGGTCGCCCCGTCGGCGCGCGGCCTTGGTGTTGCCGGGCTGCTGCTGGACCGGCTGGAGCAGGCGGCGCGCGACGCGGGCGCCTCGGTGGTGCGACTCGACACGAACTCGCTCCTCACGGCCGCCGCGCGCCTGTACGAGTCGCGCGGCTATGTCCAGGTGCCGGACTTCAACGGCGAGCCACACGCGGACCTCTGGTACTCCAAGCAGCTCTCGGGCTGATCCGTCCGGTCGCTCGCGCCCGGCGTGTTCTCGTGTTTTCTGTGCCGCCTCAAAGCGGCACGGTGGACCCCCGGCGCTCACCACCTCCCCAATGCCGGTTTGAGACGGCATTGCGAAATCAGTGAACGACCTGCGCCGCCGCGAACAGCCTCGCCCGCACCCCGCACCCGGGCCGCCTCGCTCGCACCCGGGCCCCACGCGCGCTAGCTACTCCGCCGGCACCTCGTGGGTCTTGGGCCCGCACGCGAGGGCGACGAGCTCCCGCAGCACGGCCTCATCCACGTCGGCCAGGCGCTTAACGTAGACGCAGCCCGCGCCCTTCGTGTGCGGTCCAAGCTCGTCGAGTCGCGACGCCGTCTCCTCCGAGTCCTGCAGGCCGTAGAGCGAGATCGCGGCCTTGCGCGGCGAGAAGCCCACGCGCACCATGTCGCCTTCGCGGCCCGTCGGGTACCGGTAGCGGAAGTGCCCAAAGCCCACCGTCGTCGGGCCGTACATGAACGGCTGCTCGCCCGTCGCGTCGGTCATCAGCTCCAGCAGGCGTTCGGCCTCGGCCCGACGCCGCTTGGGCTCCACGCCCGCAACAAACGCGCGCGGGTCCGCCTCCGTACGCGTGGTCTTGTTGGGTTCGTGCCGTGGCATGCGGCCAGGCTACGTCGTACCCTGGAGATCCCGCCGCCCCGCGCGGCCCTACAAGGAGGCACCGTTGAAGAACTAGGGACGCCAGACCTCGCGTCTGGCCACGGTCACTGCACCCACCAGACCCACAGGAGTCCCTTGTGCCCCTTTCCCTTTCACACGTGTCTTTTGCGTGGCCCGACGGCCGCGCCGTGTTCACCGATCTGACAGCCGCCGTGCCGCCCGGGCTTGCCGGGCTGGTGGGCCGCAACGGCATCGGCAAGTCCACGCTCTTGCGCCTGCTGACGGGCGAACTCGCGCCCGTGGCGGGCTCCGTGGTGCGCCCGTCCGGCCTCGCGTATGTGCCGCAGGGCGTCACGCTCGCGGTCGATGCGTCCGTGGCCGACGCCCTCGGGGTGGCCGACGCCGTGGCCGCCTTGCGCGCCATCGAGGCTGGGTCCACCGATCAGTCGCACTACGACGCGCTCGCCGACGATTGGGCCGTCGAGGAGCGAGCGGCCGCCACCCTTGCAGGGCTTGGCCTGCCGCCGATGTCGCTCGACCGCACGGTGGGCCAGGTGAGCGGCGGCGAGGCGATGCTGCTCGCGGTGGGTGCCGCGCTGCTGCGCGAGCCCGAGGTGCTGCTACTCGACGAGCCCACCAACAACCTCGACGCGGT
>QKAX01000213.1 GCA_003246255.1 Demequina lutea | reverse complement strand
CAACCCCACCGGCACGTACCGCGGCGCCATGGAGATGTTCGCGGCCGCTCCCCCGGAGCTCACGCGCTCCATCTCGCTGCAGCACACGCTCAGCATCGTGCGCACGGTGGTGAAGGTGGTCGAGGACCACGCCGACGAGTTCGCCGCCACCGGCGGCGAGGCGCACCTTCGCGAGGCGATCCTCCGCTACTCGCGCGAGGTGGCCTTCAGCGCGGCCGAGATCTACGCGCGTGCGGCCGAGTCCCGCGGAGCATGGGACGCGCGCCTTGAGGCCCTGGTGGTCGACGCGCTCGTGCGCGGCGAGGTAGACGACGATCTCCCGTCCCGCGCCGCGGCACTCGGCTGGAAGCCGGGCCCCACTCTCGTGCTCGTCGGCCGCACCGACGGCCCCTTGGGCGAGACCGAGTCGGCCGACCTGCGCCGCGCGCTGCGCAAGGCGGCACCCGGCGCGCTCGTCGGCATCCACGGCGAGGACCTGGTGATCATCGCCCGCACCGATGCCGACCACCGCGAGCTCGCGCTCGAGATGCTCGAGCACTTCGGCTCAGGCCCCGTGGTCACGGGCCCGGCCGCCGTCACCCTGGTGGAGGTGGCCCGCGCCACCCGCGCGGCGTTCGCTGCGGTGCTGGCCGCGCCCGCGTGGTCACTCGCCCCACGCCCCGTCATGGCCGACGACCTGCTGCCCGAGCGCGTGCTCGTGGGGGACGCGATCGCCCGCGACCGCCTCATTGCGATCGCGTATGACCCGATCGTGCGCGCTGGAGGTTCCCTACAAGAGACCGTGGCGACGTTCCTCGACTGCGGCCGCTCCCTCGAGCTCTCGGCCCGCACGATGTTCGTTCACGCGAATACCGTGAGGTATCGCCTCAAGAAGGTGGCCGAAATCACCGACTGGGACGTGCTCAGCACACGCGACGCGCACGTGCTGGAGATGGCCTTCTCACTGGGTCGCCTGCGCGACGCCGGACGCGCGTTTTTGTAGGAGTTCTACAAACCTCGGGACTCAAGTCCGTGACGGAGGTTGCGACAAACACCCCCCGGATGAGGCATCCTGTCACCATGCTTGCTGTCGTGAGCCCCGGACAGGGCGCCCAGGCACCAGGAATGCTCACCCCGTGGATCGAGGTCCCGGCCGCCCGCGAGGCACTCGAGCAGTTCTCTGATGCAGCCAATCTTGACCTCATCGCACTCGGCACCACCGCCGATGCCGACACGATCCGTGACACCGCTATCGCTCAGCCGCTGCTGGTGGCGAGCGCCCTCGCGGCGTACGCGGCGCTCGACGTCTCCCCCGCACTCGCCGCTGGCCACTCCGTGGGCGAGTTTGGCGCGGCCGCCGTCGCGGGCGTGCTGAGCCCGGCCGATGCCGTGTCGCTAGTCCGTACACGCGGCGTCGCGATGGCGGAGGCGGCGGCGGCCGCTGAGCAGACCTCGATGGCGGCCGTGCTGGGCGGCGACCCCGACGAGGTCGCCGCGGCTCTCGAAGCGCTTGACCTCACGCCCGCCAACATGAATGGCGGCGGCCAGGTGGTGGCGGCGGGTTCCGCTGCCCAGATCGCCGCGCTCGTGGCCGACCCTCCCGCCAAGACTCGAGTGATCGAGCTGCAGGTGGCGGGCGCCTTCCACACGCACTACATGGCCCCCGCCGTGCCCGTGCTGGAGGCCGCCGCGGCATCGGCCGTGCGCAACGACCCAGCCATCACGTTGCTGTCAAACTTCGACGGCAAGGCAGTGACCTCGGGCGACGCGGCCGTCGCAAGCCTCGTGGCGCAGATCGCGCGCCCCGTGCGCTGGGACCTGTGCATGGACACCATGCTGGAGGCCGGCGTGACCGGCATCATCGAGCTCGCCCCCGGCGGCGTGCTCACCGGCCTCGCGCGGCGCGCCATGAAGGGCGTGCCCACCGTGGCCCTCAAGACCCCCGACGACATTGAGGCCGCGCGCGACCTCGCAAGGAGCATCGCATGAGCGCCACCATCAAGATCCAGCGCGGCGCGGAGTTCACGCGCATCCTCGGCCTGGGCGTGGCGCGCGGCGAGCTGGCCGTCACCAACGACGAGATTGCTGGCCCCATCGACTCCTCCGACGAGTGGATCCGCTCGCGCACCGGCATCGTGACGCGCGTGCGCGCGGTGCCCGAGACCGGCGTGATCGACCTCGCCGAGAAGGCTGCCCGTCAGGCGATCGAGAACGCCGGCATCGACGCCTCGCAGATCGACGCGATCCTGCTCTCGACCATCACCTACCCGCACCTGGCGGCCGCCGGTGCACCCGTCATCGCCGACCGCCTCGGCCTCACGGTGCCCGCGCACGACATCCGCGCCGCGTGCGCCGGGTACTGCTACGGCATCGGCCAGGCTGACGCGATGGTCCGCGCGGGCTCCGCACAGTACGTGCTGGTGATCGGCGCCGAGAAGCTGTCCGACTTCATCGACCCCACCGACCGCTCCATCTCGTTCCTACTGGGCGACGGCGCGGGCGCCGTGGTGGTGGGCCCGTCCGACTTCCCCGGCATCGGCCCCACCGTGGCCGGCACGGATGGCTCGGGCGCCCCGCTCGTGGCCGAGTCCAACACGTGGCTCGACATCCGCGACGACCCGTCGCTGCCGTTCCCCACGCTGCGCCAGGAGGGCCCCTCGGTCTTCAAGTGGGCGTCGTTCAAGCTCGCCCCCGTGGCGCGCGAGGCGATCGAGCGCGCTGGCCTCACCCCCGAGGACATCGACGCGTTCATCCCCCACCAGGCGAACATCCGCATCATCGAGCAGATGGTCAAGCAGATCGGCCTGCCCGAGAGCGTCATCATCGCCAAGGACATCGTCGACTCCGGCAACACGTCGGCCGCCTCGATTCCGCTGGCCACCGAGCGCCTGTACCGCGACGGCCTGGTCAAGTCCGGCGACATCGCGCTGCAGATCGGCTTTGGCGCGGGCCTCGCGTACGCGGCCCAGGTCATCGTCCTCCCCTAAATGAACCCCGTGCGGCGCTACCCTCGGTAGTCGTCGACAACAAGCGAGTGCCACCCGGCACTACCCAACCCAAGGAGAAACACCATGGCTCTTTCCAACGACGAGGTCCTCGCCGGCCTGGCCGAGATCGTCGCCGAGGAGACCGGCATCGACGCTGCCGACGTGCAGCTCGACAAGTCCTTCACCGATGACCTCGACATCGACTCGCTGTCGATGATGACCATCGTGACGCTCGCCGAGGAGAAGTTCGACGTGCGCATCCCCGACGAGGAGGTCAAGAACCTCGTGACAGTCGGCGACGCCGTCTCGTACATCGCCGGCGCTCAGGCGTAATTCCCGCCCCTCACAGGGGCGAACAGACCACCGAATCCACTCTTAAGGAGAACCATGGCAGTCGTCGTCACCGGCCTCGGCACCACGTCCCCGCTCGGCGGAGATGTGGCCACCACGTGGGAGGCGGCACTCGCGGGACGTTCCGGCGTGCGCACCCTGGAGAACGACTGGGCCGAGAAGTATGGCGTGCCCGTCACCTTCGCGGGCCAGCTCGCGGTTGACCCCGCCACGGTGCTCTCGCGCCCGGAGACCAAGCGCATGGACCCGTCCGCGCAGATGGCCATCGTGGCCACGCGCGAGGCGTGGGCCGACGCCGGCTCGCCCGAGGTTGACCCGGAGCGGCTTGGAACGGTGGTTTCTAGCGGTATCGGCGGCGTCTGGACGCTGCTGAGCGCATGGGACACGGTGAAGGAGCGGGGCGCCGCGCGCGTCCTGCCCCTCACCGTGCCCATGCTCATGCCCAACTCCCCCACGGCCTACGTGGAGCTGGAGCTGGGCGCCAAGGCGGGCGCGCACGCCCCCGTCTCGGCGTGCGCCTCTGGCGCCGAGGCGATCGGCATGGGACTCGAGATGATCGAATCGGGCCGCGCCGACATTGTGGTGGCCGGCGGCACGGAGGCGGCGATTCACCCGCTGCCCATCTCCGCGTTCGCGGCCATGCAGGCGCTCTCCAAGCGCAACGATGACCCCGCCGGCGCCTCGCGCCCCTACGACACCACTCGCGACGGCTTTGTGCTGGGCGAGGGTGCCGCCGTAGTGGTGCTGGAGTCCGAGGAGCACGCACGTGCCCGCGGCGCCAAGATCTACGCGTACCTCACGGGCCTCGGCATGACGTCCGATGCCCACCACATCGCGGCGCCGGACCCGGAGGGTGCCGGCCAGAAGCGCGCCATGCTGATCGCGCTGGAGCGGGCGGGCCTCAAGCCCTCGGACATCGTGCACGTCAACGCGCACGCGACCTCCACGCCTGCGGGCGACATGGTCGAGGCGCGCGGCATCCGCTCCGTCATGGGAGCGCACGGCGACAACGTGCTGCTGAGCGCCACCAAGTCCATGACGGGCCACCTGCTGGGAGGTGCTGGCGCGCTCGAGTCGGTCTTCACCATCAAGGCGCTGCAGGACCGCAAGGCCCCGCCCACCATCAACGTCGACAGCCCCGACCCGGAGCTGCAGGTGGACCTGGTGCGCAACGTCCCCCGCGACCTGCCCGCCTCGGGCGACCTCGCCGCCGTCAACAACGCGTTCGGCTTTGGTGGCCACAACGTGGCGCTGGTGTTCACCACCGCCTAGCACCTCTTCACGCGACGAAGGCCCGGCCCCTCATGGGAGGTGCCGGGCCTTCGTCGCGTGCGCCACAATGTCGACATGACACCACCTCTGCGCCGGGCCGCCACCCTGGCGAACGTGGCCGAGCTCGCCGGAGTCAGCCTCAAGACGGCGTCGCGAGTGATGCGCGGCGAGCCAAACGTCTCTCCCGACACCACCGCGCGCACGCTGCGGGCGGCGCGCAAGGTGGGCTACCGCCGCAATGCCGCTGCGAGCCTGCTCGCCCAGCGCCGCGTGATCGACACCGTGGGCCTCATCATCGGCGACATCACCAACCCGTTCTACTCGGCCATCGCGCAGGGCTTTGAGGACGAGGTGGCAAGCGCTGGGATCACCCTCATGCTCGCCAGCACGTCCGAACGCGAGGACCGCGAGATGGACCTCGCGATGGGCCTTGCCGACGCCGGCGCGCGGGCCCTGGTGGTCGCGTCCGCGCTGCCCGACCACGCGCACTACGCGGCGCTCATCGCGCGCGATGTCGCCGTGGTGTTCGTTGACCGTCCCCCGCGCGGGATCGAGGCGGATCACGTGGTGTTCGACAACCGCGGCGCGGGCCGGGCCGCCGCGGGTCACCTGCTGGAGCAGGGGCACCGCTCGCTCGCCTTCATCGGCGACTACGCGTGGCTCTCCACCTTCAGGGAGCGCCTCGCGGGCACGCGAGAGGCAGCTGATGCCGCGTCCGCCACGCTGAGCGAGGTCACCGATGTCCACGATGCGGAGGGCGCCCGCGCGGCCGTGCGCAGTCTTCTGGCGTCGAGCCCCGCCCCCACCGGCATCATCGCTGGCAACAACCGCATTCTCGCAGGGGTGGTCCACGAGGTCACCGGCACGCGGCCCGATGTGGCGATCGTGGGATTTGACGACGTCGAGTGGGCGGAGATGCTGGGGCTGAGCGTACTCGCCACGGACGGCCGAGCCATGGGTCGAGAGGCCGCGAGACTCGTGCTCGCGCGCCTCGAGGATCCGGCCGGGCCCGTCCAATCGGTGGTGCTCCGTGCGCCGCTCGTGGTGCGAGGCGCCACCCGGAGCGCTCCCTAGGCGCCGGCGCGCTCCCACTGGCTCAGCCACTCCCAGAAGAACTCGTTTCCCACGTCTCCGCTGGCGAGGTCGCCGCTGCCCATGGCACCTCGCACTTTCACCCCGCCGGGGTAGATGTGGCCGCCCCCCTCGATGGTGACGAGCTCCACCTCGGAACCGCCCACGCAGCCGTCGTAGCGGGCATACGTCGCCGTGGTGCCATCGTCGGCATCGAGATCCGGAAGCGTGCCAACGGCTGGTTCCACCGAGCACGCCAGGGTCGCCACCCAGCCGCGCACAGACTCGGAGACGCCTACCTTGGGCTCGGGCTGCTCGTCCGCACACGCGGCAAGCGACGTGTCGTAGCCCCAGCACTCGTCGGCGGTGCCGTGGACGTGCATGACCGAGACGGGCTCGCCCGGATCGCACGGGGCATCGGTCGCGTACTCATTGGCACCAGACACCGCCACCACTGCCGCCACGCGGCCCGCCATCTCACACGCGACGCGGTGCGCCATCGCCGCGCCGTTGGAGAAGCCCATGACGTACACGCGGCTCGTCTCCACCGTGTACTCAGCCTCCACCTCGTCCAGGACGGAGTTCAGGTACGAGATGTCGTCCGAGCCAGAGCGGCAGGCGGGGCCCGAGGCGCACGCATAGTCTCCGCCACCACCCGCGTTCCAGGTGCGTACTGGGGACGCCTTGCGAGGCGCGTAGCCGTTGGGGAACACGGTGATGAAGCCCTCGGCCTCGCCCACGCCGTAGAGGCATCCCGCCGACATCGTGTCGCCTGCCGGGCACGTGGTCGCCTGGGCGTTCGACGCGTTTCCCCCGCCGCCGTGCAAGAACACGACCACGGGCATCGGCTGAGCGGGGTCGTAGGAGGCGGGGACGAAGACCGACATGGGCCTCTCTCCGTAGCCAGGAACCGCGCAACCATCACGGTGCTGTCCCGCGCCGACGCACGGCTCGGGTGTCGCACGGGGGTCGGCTCGGACACGATCCAGGCGCCCGCAGGCCGAGGTCATGAGGAGGGCGCACAGCGCAGCGGCAATTCCAGCCTGGTGAAGAATCACGGCTGAAGCGTCGCGGCACCTGGTGTGCGCTGGCTGAGGAGCGCCTGTGAGAGGCCTGAGAACCTAGCCGACGCGGTGGAGCCAGCGCACGGGAGCGCCAGCGCCGGCGTAGCGGAACGGCTCGAGCTCCTCATCCCACGCGGTGCCAAGCGCAAGATCCATGGCGCGCTTGAAGTCCGCAGCCGTGCCACCGGCGTCGAGCACCGCGCGAATGCGGTCCTCGGGCACCACGATGTTGCCGTGCACGTCCGTCACGGCGTGGAAGATGCCCAGCGAGGGGGTGTGCGACCAGCGGGCGCCGTCACAGCCAAAGGACGGATCCTCGGTCACCTCGTAGCGCACGTGCTCCCAGCCTCGCAGGGCCGAGGCGAGCTGCGCGCCCGTGCCCTGCTGACCCTGCCACGCCACCTCGGCGCGGAACAGGTTGGTGCCGGCGGGCTGGTCGGTCCAGTCAAAGGACGCGCGCGAGCCCAGCACGGACTGGGCGGCCCATTCGATGTGCGGGCACATCGCTCGGGTCGCCGAGTGCACAAAAAGGACACCACGGGTGATGGCGGCCATGACTCCTCCTACGGTTCAGGTGCGTCTTCCCCTACGACCTGCTCCAGGAATCCGGCTCTCCGGGTGTGTCTCTATGGTGCCTCATGCAGGCGCGATGCGCCAGCGTGGCCCCGGTGTGGCGCGCTCTCGCCACGATCTCGAGGGTTGCGCGCCTACAGTTCGAGCGTCTCGCGCAACTCGCGCATTGCCTCGCGGCGCGCCTCCTTGGTGAGGCGGTCGATGTAGAGCTTGCCGTTGAGGTGGTCCACCTCGTGGTTGATCAGGCGAGCCCAAATCTCTTCGCCCTCGATGATCACCTCGTTGCCGTCCACGTCGATGCCCACGGCCTTGGCGTACGCGGGGCGCTCACACGGGTACCAGAGTCCAGGGACCGAGAGGCAGCCCTCGTCGCCCAACTCCTGAAACTCGGAGGCGTTCTCCACGATCTCGGGGTTGAGGATGTAGCCCACGTCGCCGTCAATGTTCCACGAGAACGCGCGCAGGCTCACGCCGATCTGGTTGGCGGCCACGCCCGCGCGGCCCTCGTGGTTGGTGGTCTCCACGAGGTCCTCCACGAGCGCTCGCACGCGCTCGTCGATCTCCGTGATGGGCTCGCACGGGGTGCGCAAAACCGGATCACCCACAACTCGAATGTCTCGCATGGCCATGCGTGCCATTCTGTCATGTTTGACGCAGCCGCCAGGCTCGTGCGACGCCGACTCAGAAGCGCGCCGAGACCACCTCTTCGGCGGTCCGTGCCAGGCTAGACGCATGAACACCGTCGATCGCGACCGCGTGGCCGCGCTGTGGCCGCGCCCCGTCGCGGAGGACGACAAGTACTCGCGCGGCGTCGTGGGCCTCGTGGCCGGCTCCGAGGCCTTCCCGGGAGCCGCTGCGCTGTGCGCGTCCGGGGCCGTGAGGTCGGGAGCCGGCATGGTCCGCTACGTCGGCCCGCGACGTGCCCAAGACCTGGTGCTTCACCATCGGCCCGAGGTGGTGGTCCACGACCCTGCGGACGCCGCCGACCTGCTCCCTCGCTCGACGGCCTGGGTCATTGGACCGGGCGTCGCGGATCACCCCGGCCAAGACGCCGTGATCGGCGCCGTGCTCGCCTCCGGCACGCCGCTGGTGGTCGATGCCGGCGCACTGGCCGCGTGCGTCCGCTCGCGGGCGGCTGGGGCGCGCCAGACGCCGCCCGACCGCGTGCTCCTCACGCCGCACGAGAGCGAGCTCGTGGACGCCCTGGGCGCTCTCAGGCACGACGTCACTCACGACGACGTGCGCCGCGACCGCGCGGGGCATGCCCGCCTGCTTGCCGAGACGGCGCGCGCAACGGTGCTGCTCAAGGGATCGCGCACCCTGATCGCCTCCCCAGGCGGCGGCGTGGCCGCGCTTCCGGAGGCGCCCGCGTGGCTCGCGACTGCGGGCTCGGGCGACGTGCTGGCCGGTGTGGCGGGCACGCTGCTCGCATCGGGCCTCACTGCGGCCGATGCCGGCTTCGCGGCGGCGTGGATCCACGCGCGCGCTGGCGAGGCGGCATCGGGCGGGGGTCCGCTCGCGGCGCTCGACGTGGCGGATGCGCTGCCCGCCGCCATCGCGGAGTTGCTGGCCGACTAGACGGTGGTCAGCGAGATCGACACCGTCTCGCCCTCCCCCACGCGCTCCTTCGTGAGCACCGCGCGCTTGATGGGAAGCACCATCGTCTTGGCGCTCTGCGACGGGAATGCCGACGTGCGCCACACGGAGGTCCCGAGCGTCACCTCCACCTTGACCGCGCCAAACCCCCGGCGAGGCTGCGGGGCAAGGTCCTCGATCTCGTCGGCCGCGTCCTCGGGCAGGTTGGCAAAGATCCAGGAGTCAGTGCGCGCCTCCCAGCGATACAGGGTCGCGTCAAACGTGTACGTGGGCACGGGTGCACCGTAACAGCGCGCACCCACGCGCGAGTAGGCCAGGTGGGGCTTGAACCCACGACCGACGGATTATGAGTCCGCTGCTCTAACCGGCTGAGCTACTGGCCCTTGAGGTAAGGAGCCTAGTGCCGAATCCCATAGGCGGACTGACCATGCTGGTCAGTGTCGAGCCCCTGTTCCTCTGCCTCGGGCGTGACGCGCAGGCCCATGATGGCTCGCAGCACCATCGCAATGATCGCCGAGGCGAGGAATGCGAAGCCCGAGACGGCAAGCACCGCGACGGCCTGCTTGCCCAGCTGCGAGGCGTCGCCGCCGTTCAGCAGGCCCACCCCGGAGGTGGTGCCATCGCCCACGATGAGGCGCGCAAAGATGCCGATGAACAGCACGCCCACAGCCGATCCCATGTAGTGCACGGCGAAGACGTCGAGCGAATCGTCGACTTTGAGGCGGAACTTGAGACGCACCCCCAGGAAGGCCACCGCACCCGCAATGAATCCCAGCAGCAGCGACGCGAAGGGGTCGAGGTAGCCCGCGGCGGGCGTCGAGGCCATGAAGGCCGCGACGGCCCCCGAGGCGGCCCCGATAGCCGTCGGCTTGCCAAAGATGCGCTTCTCCAACAGCAGCCAGCCCGCGATGCCTCCCACACCCGCGAGGTGCGTGCCAAGGGCCGCCGAGGCCGCCGTGGCGTTGGCCGCAACGGCAGCTCCCCCGCTGAGGCCCACCCAGCCCACCCAGAGCAGCCCCGCGCCGAGCATCGTCAACGGCACACTGTGGGGCTGCATCGACTGTTGGCGCCAGCCACGGCGAGGCCCCAGCACCATCGCCAAGGCAAGTCCCGAGGCTCCCGCGGCAAGGCCGATCGCGGCTCCCCCTCCGTAGTCAAGCACTCCCCACGACGCGAGCCATCCCTCGGGGCTCCACGTCCAGTGCGCCACCACCGGATAGACGGCGACGGACCAGACGGTGAGGAACGTCAGCATCGCGCCAAACTTCATGCGGTCGGCCGCCGCACCGGTGATCACGACGGCCGCAACAATCGCAACGGCCATCTGGAACATCACAAACGCGATGGGCGGCACCGTGGCATGGGCCTGAGCTGCTGCCACGTCGATGCCCGCGAGCCCCGCGTACCTCAACGTGCCCACCAGGCCGGCGCCGGCGTCGGGACCAAAGGCGAGCGTGAAGCCCAGCAACACCCACGTGATCGACACGGCAAGCACAGCGGCGAACGCAAACATGACCATCCCAAGCGCGTGCTTGGCGCGCACCATGCCTGCGTTGAAGATCGCCAAGCCGGGGACCATCAGCAGCACCAGGGCGGTGCTCACGATCATCCACGCGGTATCGCCCGAGTCATAGACCGGCGCCATGCGTCCTCCTCGAGATCATGCGCGGCAAGGCTATCGTGGTCAGAACTGGCCGCGCGATTGTGTATAGTTTCTGCGGTTGGCATTCCGCAAGGAACGCCGATCCCCCGTAGCTCAATTGGCAGAGCATTCGACTGTTAATCGAAGACTGGTTCGAGTCCAGTCGGGGGAGCCACACGAAAAGGCCCGCCTCCAGCGCAATCGCTGGGAGCGGGCCTTTCGCATGGAGTCGTTCACTAGACCGCCAGCGCCTCGCGCTCCACCTTGTTCTCGCTGTGTGCTCCCCCACCCGCGATGATGCGGTGCCGGACGGCACCCGAGACGGTGTCCACGAGCACCGTCACCACCACGATGGTGAACAGCAGGATGCCGATGAAGTCCCATTCGCGGTAGCGGAACGCCTGGCCCAGCACAGAGCCGACGCCGCCGGCGCCAATCACGCCGAGAATCGCCGAGGCGCGGATGTTGATCTCAAAGCGGTACAGCCAGAAGGCGATCACCTCCGGCAATACTTGCGACCACAACGACCAGCGCAGGATCGCGCTGCCGGGGGCGCCCGCGGCGCGCGCCGCCTCCACGGGACCGGGATCGGTGCCCTCGAGTGCCTCGGCCGTGAGTTTGCCCAGCGTGCCAACGGCACCGATGCCGAGCGCCAGCGCACCCGCATTCGCGCCGAAGCCAAAGATGGGCAGCAGGAGGATGATCGCAAAGATCAACTCGGGGATCGTGCGGATGATGTTGAGGAACACGCGCACGATCTGCACGACCCAGTTGGGAGTGACGTTGCGTGCGGCAAGGAAGCCAAGCGGCACCGACAGCACAGCACCGATCATGGTGCCGATCCAGGCCATCGAAATGGACTCGAGCATGCCGTTGATCGCCTGCAGCCAGTACTCGCTGTACGGCTCCGAGAACGGGTTCTGCAGCACTCCCCTGATCATCAAGTAGAAGTAGCGCCACCCCTCGGTGAAGACGTCAGGGAGCTTGTGCCAGTCGGCGTTGGAGAAGTAGGCGCCACCCGCCACCAGCGCCACAAGAACTGTCGAGCCGATGGTGATGCGCCACTTGCCGGGCTCCTGCGGGCGCGCTTGCGCCGTCACGGTGGTGTCCGTGCTGCTCACGAGACCCTCCTTCGGAAGTACTGCGAGAGCTGGTCGATGATCAGCACCACCAAGAACATGGAGATCACCAGCGCCGAGACGTTCTCGTAGTTGAAGCGCGCGAACTGCACCTGGATCAGATACCCGATACCGCCACCGCCCGCGTAACCGATCACCACGGACGCGCGGATGTTCAGCTCAAACACGTACAGCGCGTACGAGAGGAAGTTGGGCAGGATCTGCGGCTGGACCGCCCATCTTGCGCGCGACAGGGTGCCCAGGCCGGCGGCGTCGGCCGCCTCGAGGGGGCCCGGGTCTACCGCGTCGATCGTCTCGGACGTGAGCTTGGCCGCGATCCCGATATTGAAGATGAACAGCGCGAGCGTTCCAGCGAGAGTTCCCACGCCCACGAGCGCCACGAAGATCAGCACGTACGCGACGTCCGGCAGCGATCGCAGCACCGAGAGGAACCACTTGGTGAAGCGGTATCCGGCCGACGAGCGGTTTGTCACTGTGGACGCGAAGTAGGCCATGATCAGGCCCACGAGCACGCCAAAGAAGCTGGCGACGATCGCGATCGACACGGTCTCCACCCAGGCGGTGCCCGCGCGGTCGAGGTAGGACCAGTTGGGGTGGAGGAACCGCTCCACGACCACCCAGCCGTTGGCGAAGTGGGAGAACAGTTCGGCGAGCGAGAACTCGATCTCCCACGCGGCCCACACAGTGATCGCTGCGGCGATCAGGAGGCCGACGATCAGAAACCGGCTGGGCGCAGGGCGCTTGGGGCGTGCCGCCACCTGGGCGGCGTCGACCACGCTCATGCTTGGCCCGGGAGGGTGTCCTCCGCGGTCAGCGAGCGACCGTAGATCTCCTCGAACACCGCGTCGTCGGCCTCGGCACCCGTGCCGTCGAACACCATCTTTCCCGCACGCATGCCGATCACGCGGTCGCCAAACTGGCGCGCAAGGTCGAGGAAGTGCAGGTTCACCAGCGTGGTGATCCCCAGGTCGCGGTTGATGCGCTGCAGGTCCTTCATGACCATCTGCGCCGTGGGCGGGTCCAGCGACGCAACGGGCTCATCGGCGAGCATCACGGACGGATCCTGGGCAAGCGCTCGCGCGATCGCGACGCGCTGCTGCTGGCCGCCCGAGAGCTGCGAGGCGCGGGTCCACGCCTTCTCCACGATGCCCACGCGCTCGAGCGCCTGGAAGGCGCGCTCCTTCTCATCGGCGGTCCACAGGCCAAACAGCGAGCGGTACGCCGGAATGGCGTGCATCTGTCCCACCATGACGTTGTTCATGACGGAGGTGCGCTTCACCAAATTGAAAGACTGAAAGATCATGCCGATGTCGGAGCGGACCTCGCGCAACTTGCGGTTCGACGCTCCGGCCACCTCCACGCCGTTGACCTTGAGACTTCCCTCGGTCACGGGCACGAGGCCGTTGATGGTGCGAATCAGAGTGGACTTTCCGGCACCGGAGAGGCCAACGACCACCACAAACTGACCGTCAGGGATCGTGAGGGAGACGTCGTCGAGCCCCACGACGCCGTTGGGATAGCGGACGGTAACGCCCTCGAGTTCAATCATGTGTTCTGCCTACCAGGGAAAGGCACCGGCGGCCAGCCACAGGGCCGACCGCCGGTACCGTGAGTTCCTACGAACGCTTACTCGTTGCCGAAGTTCGCGTAGGTCGAGGCCACGATGCCCTCGAACGCGTCGAGGTTCGCGGGGTCAAGACCGTCGATGTCGTAGACAGCGGCGAGCGCAGCGGCACCCTCGTCGGTGCCGGCGAGGGCCAGCAGCGCGTCGGTGATGGAGGTCTGGGCAGCCTCGGAGAGGTCACCCGAGAGCACCACACCGTCGTTGGGGATGTTCTGCGTGTAGGCGAACACGACCACCTTGGTGCCCACGTCGGGGAACTCGTCGGCGAGGTTGCCACGCGCGTCGTTGTACGACAGGCCGATGGTGGCGTCACCGTCGTAGACGGCCTGAACCGTCTGCGAGTGACCGCCGGCGAAGAAGCCGCCGGTGAAGCCCGTGATGGGGTCAACGCCCAGGATGCCGCCCAGCTGCGTGGCCGGGAAGTAGTAGCCCGAGGCCGAGGTAGCGTCGGTCCACGCGATCGAGGCGTCCGCGGGGATCATCGCGAGGGCGTCGTCGCCGGCAGGGCCAACGCCGCCGGTGGCGCCGTTGCAGTACGAGTACTCGACGCCGTCCTCGTCCGCCTCAGTCGTGACGTCGTCGAGGCAGTAGGTCGCGGGGTCGTTGGTGAACCACTGGCCCACGTACTCCGAGGAGCCGTAGCGGATCGCCTGCAGCACGATCGAGGCGCCCGCCTCCTCGTGGGCCTGCCACATCGCGATCGGGCCGAGGAAGCCAATGTCGGCCTGGCCGGTCTGGAGGGCCACGACCACAGCGTTGTAGCTGTCGGGCACGAAGACCTCGACGGGGATGCCGAGCTCGTCGGTCAGCGCGGCGGCGAGGGCCTCGCCGTCCGTGGTGATCTGCTCGACGTCGTCCGAGGGAACCAGCGCCAGGGTCAGGCTGTCGGGCAGGTCCGCGCCCGCAGCAGCGGTCTCGGAGGTGGCGGCGGCGGAGGTGGTGTCGTCCGACGAGGTGTCGGACGAGCAGGCGGCGAGCAGCAGCACGCCTGCAGCGGCGGCGGCGGCGCCGTACCAGTGCTTCGACTTCACAGACACAGTGGTGGTTCCTTACGGTTCAGAGTTCTCCCGCGAATCGCAACGGTGCGGGGCAGCCCAGAAAGTGGCTGATTCGACCGTAACTGCGACAAACGTCCTCTGCGCGCGTTCTGCGGATGATTTCACCCAAACGTCACACGGCCTTGACCAAAGCGTGACGTCCGGGACTCAACCGTGCGGCGGACGGTTCGTCCGGACTACTCGCCGCGCAGCCA
>QKAX01000111.1 GCA_003246255.1 Demequina lutea | reverse complement strand
GCTCGGGAGTGTCCACCTCGTCGGACTCGATGACGTCGAGCGCCGCCACCATCGCGCGCCGACGCAACGTGCGCACCTCCTCGTGGACGCGCGAGTCGCCTCCCACGCGCAGCCACCTCACCACTGCCGCGAGCGTGAGCCCCTGCAGCACGAGCGTGACGAGCACGGTGACCAGCGCAACGAACACGATGAGGTGCCGCTCGGGGAACGCGTCGCCTCCCGTGGTCGCCAACGGCAGCGCGAGGGCGGTGGCAATGGTCACGACGCCCCGCATGCCGGCCCACGCCGTCACAGCTGTCTCACGGGCGCTCCTGGGGCTCGCGGCGTCGGGGACGCGCCTGCGACGCCATCGCGACGTCCACACGGCCGGGAAGAGCCATGCGAAGCGCGTGAGCACGAGCGCTCCGACCACGGCGAGCGCGAGCGCGAGCGACGAGGCGTCCAGCGGGCCCTCGTCAAGGACGGCAGTGAGCTCGAAGCCGATGAAGACAAAGACCGCGGCGGTGAGGAAGTAGTCGAGATACGCCCACACGGCGCGGCCAAGTAGCCAGCCGCGAGACGTCACGGCCGTGTGGCTGTAGGTGCGCAGGTAGAGGCCCATGAAGAGCACTGCCAGCACACCGGAGCCCTCGAGACGATCCGCAGCCAGGTACGCGCCAAAGGGTGCCGCGAGGGTGACGGTGGTCTCGGGCGCAGCGAGATGGAGCTTGGAGAGCGTCCAGGTGGTGAGCCATCCCGCGGCAAGGCCAATGCCTGCGCCCACCACGATCGCGAGTACAAAGCTCTCGCCCACTCCCCCGACGGAGAGCTCGCCCGCCACCACGGCGGCCACCACGACCTTGTAGAACACGAGCGCGGTCGCGTCGTTGAACATGCCCTCGCCCTCGAGCACCGTCACCATGCCGCCTGGCAGGCGTAGCCGACGCGCGACGGCCGTTGCCGCGACCGGGTCAGGCGGCGACACGATGGCTCCGAGCACAAAGGCCGGCCCCCAGCCGAGGCCCATCAGATGCGCCGCGACGGCCACAACGACGCCCGATGCCAGCGTGAGGCCCACGGCGAGCAACAGAATCTCGCGCGAGTTCTCACGGAAGTCCCTCACCGTCGCGCGCTGCGTGGCGGCGAACAGCAGCGGCGGGAGCACGAGCGGCAGGATCAGCTCGGGGTCGATGCGCACAAGCGGCACGCCGGGCAGCAGGGGCAGCACGATGCCGAAGATCGTGAGAAGCACGGGCTGCGGCACACGGATGCCCGCCAAGGCGATACCGGCCAGCGCGAGCCTGGTCATGCGCGTTCCTCACTTCGATTCCGCGAGACCCGACCCGACGGATCCCTTCGAGAATCCTCCACCCTTCAGGGCGGTGCTCCCTACTCGGTGGAACACGTGTACCCGTGCGACATTCCTGGCCGACGCCGTGTGCGGCCGCCTACTCAATCGCCGAAGCGGCGAGCCGTTGAGCAGACGACTGCAGCCGCGAGGCCGCGTCGCGCAGGGTCGACGCCGCGATCTGCAAGCGCAGCGCCTCGCAGCTCGAGGCGAGCTCGGAGAGCTTGCGCATGTCGCGCAGCCCCGATGCCAGCCGCTCGTCGATGGGAGCAAGGTACGGGGCAAGTTGGGAGGAGACGCCGGAGCGCACTACCACCGCCCGCCAATTGGCCAGCATCCGCTGGAACGCCAACAGCTCCTCATTGGCTGCCGTCACCATCCCCGCGATGAGGGCGAGGCCGTCCACGGTGACCTGGCGAGCGCTCTCCCCCTCCGCGACCGAGGTCGCGACCGTCTGACCCAGGTGCAGCACGCTGCGGGCCGGATCGCCCACCGCCTCGCCATGCGACACCTCCCCGGCAAAGATCATCGCCATGTCGTTGTGCAGCACGGACAGCGCGAGCCGCGCGCGCAGGTCAAGCACCGCCGTGCGGACCGAACCGAGAACTCCCACCATCGGCTCGAGGTGCTCGGCGGCATCGCGCGCCATCGTCACGCACGCGCGCGCGGTAGTGGACAGCACGGGCGCGTCCTCGGCCACGGTGCCCGCAGCATCGGCCGCGGACTGGGACGCCTGCGCGAGGTCCAGAAGGCCATCAGCCAGCCGAGCACCAGCCGTCGCCAGCGCGTCGGCGACCTCGACGGCGTCCTCAAAGCGACGCCGCACTCCCCCCAGCTCGGAGTCCAGCGACGTGATCGCGTGCACCACGTCATGCAGCGCCTCGCCCGGCATCGTGATGGGCGGCGAAGGCGGTGCCGCAGCGCGGCGCGCGTCCACCTCGGCAGGTACGAGCGCGCGGATCACGTCGTCGTACGTCTCAAAGCCCAGCTCCGCGAGGCGCCGCTGCAGGTCGTCAGCGCCACGGCGCGCGGCATCGGCCTTTGACATGCCCTCGGCACGCCACTGCAGCTCAAGACCGTGGGTCTGCTCGTACGCGTGCTGGACAGGCGCCCACAGATCTGGGCGGGCCACCGCGGATCGCACCGAGATGAAGCCATCTCCCAGCGGCGTCACTGTCGAGAACGTGAGGTACGCGGCGCCGTCGCACGCGAGGTTCTTGACGTACGCCATCATGGGGCGCCCGCTCAGCAGCCGCTCCCACATGATGTGAAACGCAGCTCCCGGCATGTCGGGATGGCGGATGATGTTGTGCGGTGCGCCCACCAGCTGGGCCTCGGAGAACCGTGACAGCCCCACGAACGTCGAGTTGACGGTCTCGATGACGCCCTTGCGGTCGGTCGTGGAGAAGAAGACTTTGCTGGCCGGGAACTCGCGGAACTCACCCGTGGGCTCAACTCTGAGTGCCATGGGATCGCCTCCCCTCCGTTCTCACCACTGTAGAGCGCGCCTCGCACGGTGTCGCGGGAAGCCCTCGCCGATGTGGCAATCGAGACACGCCGCGCCGCGAACGGAAGGAAATGTCCTGGTCACAGCGTTCTGAAATGATGAAGGCATCGACGAAAGGGCGGCATGGCTGACACCTCACACGAGCGGACCAAGCGACTGGGGCACCGGGCGGACGCACCGGTCCCCCTCTCGACGTATCGCGTGCAACTCACGTCCGACTTCACCTTTGCCGACGCGGCGCAACGGCTTCCGTACTACAGGGACCTGGGCATCAGCCACCTGTATCTGTCGCCGATCCTGACCGCAGCCCCCGGCTCCACGCACTTTTACGACGTCGTGGATCACTCGCGCGTCGCCGAGGTGCTGGGCGGCGAGGCGGGCCTACGGGAGCTCGCCTGGAAGGCCGGCGAGCACGGCATTAAGTTGATCGCCGATGTGGTGCCCAACCACATGTCCGTGCCCACGCCGGTCTACCACAACAAGGAACTGTGGTCGGTGCTGGCCGAGGGCGAGGCCTCGCCCTACGCGCACTGGTTCGATGTGGACTGGTCCAGTGCGGACGGCGTGCTGATGCCGGTGCTGGGCGACCGCATCGGCTCGATCCTCGCGCGCGGCGAGCTGAGCGTCCACACGATGGTGGTGCCGGGATTCGAGGAACAGGGCGAGGTGCCGGTGTTGCGGTACTACGACCACGTGCTGCCCGTGCGCCAAGGAACCGAAAACCTCCCGCTCGACCGTCTCGTAGTCGAGCAGCCGTACCGCCTGGCCTACTGGCGCGTCGCCAACGAGGAGCTCAACTATCGCCGCTTCTTTGACGTGGGCTCGCTCGTGGCCGTGCGCGTCGAGGACGAGGACGTGTTCGAGGCGACGCACCGCAAGATCATCGAGCTGATCGCCGACGGCACGCTCGAGGGCCTGCGCATCGATCACCCCGATGGCCTTGCCGACCCGGCCGGGTACATCGCACGCCTGTCCGACGCAACCAACGGTGCGTGGATCGTCGTGGAGAAGATCCTGGAGGACGAGGAGCGGCTTCCGACCTCGTGGAAGACGGCTGGCACCACGGGCTACGACGCGTCGTGGCGCATCGGTGCGTTGCTACGCGACCCGGCGGGCGCCGCGCCGCTTGCCGGCAGCCTGTACCAGCTCACCGGCGACGCGATGGGCTCCCTGGCGGACATGATCGACGCGGCGAAGCGGGAGATCGTGGCCGACTCGCTCACCTCAGAGGCGCGCCGCCTCGCGACCCTCGCGCACGAGGTGTGCCGCACCGATGTGCGCCTGCGAGACCACACCTGGACGGCGTTGTACGACTGCCTACGCACGATGCTCGTCACCTTTGGACGCTACCGCGCGTACGTGGTACCTGGGGTGGCACCCAAGCCCGCCTCGCTCGAGGCGATTGACAGCGCCGCAGCAAAGGCACGCCAGCGCCTCGACCCGGAACGACACGACACTCTCGACGTGGTGATTGACCTGCTCAAGGGGGCGGAGGTGGGATCGGCCGGGCGCACGAACGACACCAATCGCGCCCAGCTCGTCACGCGATTCCAGCAAGCATGCGGAGCCGTGATGGCAAAGGGAGTCGAGGACACCGCGTACTACCGCTGGACGCATCTCTTGCCGCTGTGCGAGGTGGGTTCTCCCGCTGAGCGGTTTGCTCTTCCTCCCGCCACCTTCCACGCCTGGGCAGCCGAGCAGCAGCTCACCTACCCGCACGCGATGACCACCCTCACCACACACGACACGAAGCGATCGGAGGATGTGCGAGCACGCCTTGGCGTCCTCAGCGAGGTGCCTGAGCAGTGGGCGGAGTGGCTGTCTCGCGCCCGCGAGGCCACGTCCGAGATGCGCCCCGCCGAGCTCGACGGCCGCATGGAGAACCTGTGGTGGCAAACGCTCGTGGGCACCGTGGATGCCGACGGCTCGCTCATGGAGTGGCCGCGCCTCGAGGGGTACCTCACCAAGGCCATGCGAGAGGCCAAGACCCACACCACGTGGGTCAAGGTCAACGAGACCTACGAGACGGCCGTGCTGTGGTTCGCGCAGGCGACCCATGCCGATCCCGTGGTGCGCGAACTCGTGCAGGAATGGACCACGCACACCGAGACCGGGGTGCGCGTTGCCGTGCTGTCTCAGAAGCTCCTGCAGCTCACGATCCCCGGAATACCCGATGTCTACCAGGGTACGGAGGAGTTCCGGCCGCTGCTCGTCGATCCCGACAATCGCAGGCCCGTTGACCAAGAGTGGCTCGCCGAGGCCCTGCAGCGCGCCACCGGCCGATCTCGGCCCAAGGCGCTCAGCGACGAGAAGCTGCGCGTCACGGCGCGGGCCCTCGCGGCACGCGCCTCGCATCCCGACGCCTTCGTCGGTGAGGCGGCCGGCTACCTGCCGCTCGCGTCGTCCTCTGGCCATGCCGTGGTGTTTGCCCGCACCATCGGCGACGTGCCCGAGGTCATCACGGTGGCCACGCGCGTGGGCCTCGAGCTGGAGCACCTGGGCGGCTGGTCCGAGCACACCGTCACGCTGCCAGAGGGCACGTGGCGCGACGTGCTCACCGAGACCACGTTCGGGGGAGGCCCCACGCCCATCGCCTCGGTGCTCAAGTCGCTTCCGGTTGCGCTGCTGGAGCGAGCATGAGCGCCCTCGCGGCGTGGGCGCCGCACGCGAACGACGTGGTCGCCTCATTCCGCCTGCCCGGCGACCTCGGCGACGCGGAACCTCGGACCGCGTCCATGACGCGCACAGACGGCGGCTGGTGGACGGGCCCTGACGTGCCCGCCGGGACCGACTACGCGTTCACCGTGGACGGCAACGGGCCGTTCCCGGACCCCCGCAGTCCGTGGCAGCCCCACGGCGTGCACGGCTTCTCGCGCACGTTCGACCCGCAGGCCTTTGAATGGACCGACGCCGAGTGGGCGGGCCTCGACGCCCGCGGCGCCGTGACGTACGAACTCCACATTGGCACCTTCACGCCGCAGGGCACGCTCGACGCGATGGTGGGCCGCCAACTGCGCGACCTCGCGCGCCGAGGCATTCAGATGATCGAGCTCATGCCGGTCGCGGCCTACCCAGGCACTCGCGGCTGGGGCTACGACGGCGTGTCGCTGTTCGCGGTACATGAGGCGTACGGCGGACCGGCGGCGCTGCAGCGCTTTGTGGACGCCGCACACGCGGAGGGGCTCGCCGTGTGCCTCGACGTGGTCTACAACCACCTAGGGCCCGACGGCAATTACCTCGCGCAGTACGGCCCGTACTTCACCGACGCTCACCACACGCCGTGGGGCTGGGCTGTGAACCTCGACCAGCCCGACGCCGAGGGCATGCGCGGCTTCATCCTGGATAACGCGCGCCGATGGTTCGAGGACTTCCACATCGACGCGCTGCGGCTCGACGCCGTGCACGCTCTCGTGGACGACTCGGATCGCCACATCCTCGCGGAGCTCTCCGACGCCGCCGCAGATCTGGCGGCGAGCCTGGGCCGGCCGCTGTCGCTCGTGGCCGAGTCCGACCTCAACCAGCCGTCCATGGTCACCCCGGTGGCCGATGGCGGCCTCGGCATGACGGCCCAGTGGGCCGACGACGTGCATCACGCGTTGCACGCGTACCTCACGGGCGAGCGGCACGGGTACTACGTGGACTTCGGTTCGATCGAGGTGCTCGACAAGGCGTATCGCGACGTGTTTGTGCACGACGGCGGGCTGTCGACCTTCCGTGGGGAGTACTGGGGCGCACCGGTGCCCGACGATATGGACCGCCGCCGCTTCGTCGTGTGCGCGTCCAACCACGATCAGGTGGGCAACCGCGCGATCGGCGATCGGCCATCGTCCCGGCTCTCCCCCGGCGCGCAGGCGACGTCGCTCGCGATGATCCTGCTCAGCCCCTTCACGCCGATGCTGTTCATGGGCGAGGAGTACGGCGAGACACGGCCGTTCATGTTCTTCACGGATCACGCCGAGCCTCTCGGCAGCGCGGTGAGCGAAGGCCGCATGAGCGAGTTCGCGGGCCACGGCTGGGAAGAGCTGTATGGCGGCGACGTCCGGGTGCCCGATCCGCAGGATCGCGACACGTTCCTGCGCTCGAAGCTGGGCGCCGGGATCGCCGCGGCGGGGGCGACTCAACGCGCCATCGAGGAGTGGTTCGCCGCCGTCATGGCGCAGCGCCCGCGCACACTCGCGTCCGGCGCGTGGGAGCGTCACCCGGTCGGGGTGAGCGAGGCCGCGCCGCGCCAGCTCACCATGACGGGTCCCGTCACGATTCACGCCAATCTGTCAGATGCTCCCATGACCGTCGCGGGCGAGCCCGTCGCCACGTTCGGCACCGTCGACGCCGCCGATGGCACCATGACCCTAGCGCCCGACGCCGTGGCGCTCGTCGCGCTTGAGGAGACAGCATGAGCAAGCATGCACGGTGGGACGCCTCGCCCCTAGAGACGCTGCGGGTGGGACCCGGCTTCCGCCTCGCGGACTTTGACGCCGGCAGCACGCCCGGCTTTGACGGCGATGAGGACGCTGGCGAGGAACTCATGCAGGAGCGCGGCAAGAACCTCGCGGATCTGCAGGAGCAGCTCTACGCGGAGGGTCGTGCCGACGGCACGCGCTCGGTGCTACTGGTGTTGCAGGGCATGGACACCGCCGGCAAGGGCGGGATCGTGCGGCACGTCATGGGCATGGTGGACCCGCAGGGGGTCCAGGTGAGGTCCTTCGGCGTGCCCACCGAGGAGGAGCGAGCGCACCACTACCTGTGGCGCATCGAGCAGGCGCTGCCCCAGGCGGGCCGCATCGGCGTCTTTGACCGCTCGCACTACGAGGACGTGCTGGTGGTCCGCGTACACAACCTCGTGGAACCAGAGGTGTGGGGCGAGCGCTACGACGAGATCAACGAATGGGAGCTGCGCCGCATCGGGCAGGGCACCAAGGTCATCAAGTGCGCACTCGTGGTCTCCAAGGACACGCAGCTCGATCGCCTCGAGGAGCGCCTCCATCGGCCAGACAAGTTCTGGAAGTACAACCCGGGCGACCTGGATGAGCGCGCGCACTGGGACGAGTACATGGAGGCCTACCAGGCGGTCTTTGACAACTGCTCCACCGAGGCGGCTCCCTGGTACGCGATTCCGGCCAACAACAAGTGGTTTGCTCGCCTGGCGATCACGGAGATCCTCACGACCGAGTTCGAGGGCATGGGCCTCACGTGGCCCGCGGCAGACTTTGACGTCGAGGCCGAGAAGGAACGCATCGCGGCCCTGAGGGCCACCGGCGAGTAGTCCCGCCTACTCCCCCGCGCCCTCGTCGCTGCTCATCGCCGCGAGACGCGACAGGGCACGCAGGTACTTCTTCTTGTACCCACCCGCGAGCATCTCGGGCGTGAACACCTCACCTAGCGGCGCACCCGCGGCCACCACGCGCACGTCGGCGTCGTAGAGCCTGTCCACGAGGCTCACGAGGCGCAGCGCCTGCGCCTGATCGTGCAGCGGCGCCACGTCCGTCAGCCCGAGCCACCGGATTCCCTCGATGTACGCGCCAAAGCGGCTGGGATGCACCTGCGACAGGTCCTCCACCAGCGCGGGCCACGAGGCCACGGTGCCGCCCCACTGCTCGGCCACGCCCATGGCGTCGGCCTCTGAAGCCGCCTCGAAGGCGAGGTCGCCACGGTGGCGGTAGTCAGGTCCGTCGATCGTGATGACCTCGAACACCTTCGACACGGCCTGGATCTCGCGCTTGAAATCCTCGGCCGCAAAGCGACCCACGCCCAGGGACTCCGGCAGCGTGTTTGACGTGGCCGCCAGCGCAACCCCCGCGTCGGACAGCTCGCGCATGAGGCGCGCCATCAGCACCGTGTCGCCCGGATCGTCCAGCTCGAACTCGTCGATGCACACGGCGCGGTACGTGGCCAGGGTGTCGCGCGCCGTCGCGAAGCCGAGCGCGCCCACCAGGTGTGTGTACTCGACGAAGGTGCCAAACGTCGCCTTGTCGCCCACCCGCGACGCCAGCGCCGCGAGCAGGTGCGTCTTGCCCACGCCAAAGCCGCCGTCCAGGTACACGCCCTTGCCCGCCGACTTGCGTCGGAAGGCGCCCGACGCGCCATCGGCAAACGCTCGCACGGCGTCCCTGGCGCGGGCCTGGGAAGGGAACGACGCGTCGGGCCGGTAGGTATCGAACGTCGCGTCGGCAAAGTGCGGCGGCACCACGAGGGTGCGCAGGAGTTCGTCAGCGCGCAGCGTAGGCCGCCTGCCCACGAGTTCCACGATGCCTCCTGCCTGCCTACGCGGGCCTGGATACGCCACAGCGCCCGCCCCCATGGGGGACGGGCGCCGGGTGATGACTTACGCCTCTACCTCGGTGCGGTCGCCGGACCACAGCGTGTGGAACGTGCCGTCCATGTCCACGCGCTTGTAGGTGTGAGCGCCAAAGAAGTCGCGCTGACCCTGGATCAGCGCGGCGGGCAGGCGCTCGGCGCGCAGCGAGTCGTAGTACGACAGCGACGACGAGAACGCGGGGGCAGGAACGCCCGCGAGGGCGGCCTGGGCCACGACGCGGCGCCAGCCGGAGATGCCATCCGCCACCGCGTCGGTGAAGTACGGGTCAACCAGCAGGCTCGGGAGCTCCGGGTTGCGCTCGTAAGCCTCGGTGATGCGGTTGAGGAACCGGGCACGGATGATGCATCCGCCACGCCAGATGCGGGCCATGGCGCCACGGTCGATGTTCCAGCCGAACTCCTCGGACGCGCGCTCGATCTGGTCGAAGCCCTGCGCGTACGCGACCACCTTGGAGGCGTACAGAGCGACGCGCACGTCCTCGATAAAGCCCTCGCGGTTGCCGATGTGGAAGTCGCCCGCGGAACCCGCGAGCACCTCGCGCGCGGCCTCGCGCTGGGCCACCTGGCTGGAGATCGCGCGAGCGAACGTCGCCTCGGCGATGCCGGTGACGGGAACGCCGAGGTCCAGCGCGCTCTGAACGGTCCAGCGGCCGGTGCCCTTCTGGCCGGCCTCGTCCTTGATGACGTCCACGAGCGGCTTGCC
This sequence comes from Demequina lutea, assembly GCA_003246255.1. Classification (GTDB taxonomy): domain Bacteria; phylum Actinomycetota; class Actinomycetes; order Actinomycetales; family Demequinaceae; genus Demequina; species Demequina lutea_A. The sequence continues at coordinate 2,459 of QKAX01000111.1, read as the reverse complement.
CGTCTTGGCGTCGGTCTGCTTGAGCACCTCAGCGGTGATCTCGATCAGGAAGCTCTCGAGGTCGCCCTTGTTCCAGTCCTCGAAGATCTCGCCGATCTCCTTGGGGCTGAGGTTCAGACCCGCGCGCAGCATGTCGTACGCCTCGGCGATGAGCTGCATGTCGGCGTACTCGATGCCGTTGTGCACCATCTTCACAAAGTGACCGGCGCCGTCGGGGCCCACGTGCGTGCAGCACGGCACGCCGTCCACCTTGGCGGAGATCTTCTCGAGGATGGGGCCGAGCGACTTGTACGACTCGGCGGGGCCGCCGGGCATGATCGAGGGGCCGAGCAGCGCGCCCTCTTCACCGCCCGAGACGCCCGAGCCCACAAAGTGGACGCCCTTCTCGGCGAGGTCTGCCTCGCGGCGGCGCGTGTCAGGGTAGTGGGCGTTACCCGCGTCGACGATGATGTCGCCCTTGTCAACGAGCGGTACGAGAGAGTCGATCACCGCGTCGGTCGCCTTGCCGGCCTGCACCATGATCACGATCTTGCGAGGCTTCTCAAGCGAGGCGACGAAGTCCTCGAGGCTCTCCGAGCCGACGAAGTCACCCTCAGAGCCGTGCTCCTCGATGAGCGAGTGCATCTTCTCGGGGCTGCGGTTGTGCACCGCGACCGTGTATCCGTTGCGGGCAAAGTTCCGGGCGAGGTTACGGCCCATCACGGCCAGTCCTGTCACGCCAATCTGCGCAAGCGCCATGTCACATCCTTGCTGGGAGGGGTACGGCACCCAGCCTAGACGGTGCGCGGGCCCCGTGTGTCACGCCCGACGCGTGGCGTACCAGGGCCGCAGGCTTCACCGCCCCTACGCTGGCAGGTATGAATGCCCCGGCCGTACCGGCCGCGTTCCGCGAGGCGCTCAGTTCGTTGCAGCGGGCGCGTACGCGACGCGACGTGAGGCTGGTGGAGACACCCGCCCCGTCGCGCATCGCGCCGTTCGCCGTGGCCGTCAACGGCACGGTGCTGCCCGAGCACCTGGACACCACCGGCCGGTTCGTGGTGCTCCACGACCCCGAGGGCCAGGATCCGTGGGATGGCGACTTCCGCGTCGTCGCCCTGGTCCAGGCAAAGGTGGACGCCGAGATTGGACGCGACGACCTGTGGGCCGATGCCGCCTGGTCGTGGCTCGACGAGGCCCTCGCGGGCGTCGAGCACCGCCAGTTGGGCGGCACCGTCACCAAGGTGGTGTCGAGGTCATTCGGGCAGTTGTCAGACAGGGCGGACGAGGTGACTGTTGAGCTGAGGGTGTCGTGGACGCCCGCCGACAGCGACCTCGGCCCCCACATCAGCGCGTGGACGGAGCTCCTCGCCATGTGCGCCGGGATACCACCCGCGCCCGATGGCATCTCCGTCCTTCCGGGAGGACATGCATGAGCGCCTCAACAGGCGGACCAGAGTTCATCCAGCCGTGGACGCAGGAATCGGAGCGACGAGCACCTCGGCGCGCGACCTCCACAGGCCGCACGCCACAGGCAGCGCAGGTAAGAGCGTCCGCACAGCCAGCGCCCTCCGTCACCCCGGAGTCAGCGCCGGAGCCCGAACGCGAAGGCCCCGCGCCGATCCTGCTCACCGAGCCCGAGGGCGGCGTGCCGGAGGTCATCTCGACGCCCGACGCGCTCGCGGACATGGTCGCGGCGTTTGCGGCAGGCACAGGTCCGGTCGCGGCCGACGCCGAGCGGGCATCGGGATTCAGATACGGCCAGGCGACCTATTTGGTGCAGTTCAAGCGGGAGGGGGCCGGCATCGCGCTCATCGACACGGCTGCGCTGCCTGACCTCGGTTCGCTGCACGAGGCGCTTGAAGGCGTCGAGTTCGTGTTCCACGCGGCGAGCCAAGACCTGCCTGGCATGCACGATCTGGGCATCCGCCCCTCGAGCGTCTTCGACACCGAACTTGCCGCGAGGCTGTTGGGGTGGCCCAAGGTGGGACTCGCCGCCGTGATCGAGCACGTGCTGAACTTCACTCTCGCGAAGGAACACTCGGCGCAGGACTGGTCCATTCGCCCGCTCCCCGACGCGTGGCTCGCGTACGCGGCCCTCGACGTCGAACTGCTGATTCCAGTGCGCGAGGCCATGGGCCGGGAACTGGAGGCTGCCGGCAAGCTCGAGTGGGCGCAGCAAGAGTTTGAGGCCGTGCGCCTCGCCCCTCCGCCAGAACCCCGCGTCGACCCCTGGCGCCGCACGTCCGGCACCCACACCATTCGCGACCAGCGCGGGCTCGCCATCGTCAAGTCGCTGTGGGAAGAGCGCGATAGGGAGGCCCAGCGCCGCGATGTGACGCCCGGCCGGGTACTGCGAGACCAAGCCATCGTCGCGGCCGCGCGCGCCAAGCCTTCCTCGCTCGAGGCGCTCGTGGCCATCCCCGAGTGGCAGACAAAGGGAACCCGCAGGGCCGCACCCAAGTGGTGGCCGGCCATCGCGG
>QKAX01000040.1 GCA_003246255.1 Demequina lutea | reverse complement strand
GTACTCGGAGAAGGCCCACTCGCCGGTGGGTGACGCGTAGAAGCCCCAGGGCGTCACCCCGGCGCTGAGCGGCACCTCGCCCCACCCCGTGTCCTCGCTCCACCATTCGAGCTCCGCCTTCTGGGTCCACGTCTGCGTGTCATATGACGCATAAGCGGACCATAGTTCCACGTTGTTCTCGGATGCCGCGATGAAGCCCTCTGACTGCGACGCGTGATCGGCCACCGTGAAGGACATGTCGAACAGCTCGCCCGTGGCGAAGTCGACCAACTGCCCTCCACCGCCGTCACCACTCTCCGACGCGTCCGCGCGATACAGACGCGCCGAGCGCGAGTCCTCGAGCCATGAGACGACGCGCAGCTCCGCATCCGAGAGGGGCATCGATACGAGCGAGAACAGCGCGCCTTCTGGGCTTGCCAGGTACACGCCATCGGGCGACACCACGTCACCCGTGAAGGACTCGTCGAAGGCCTGCTTGCCCACGCCAAGCGACACGAGCGCCCAACCGGGTCCCACCTTGTCCCACACCCAGTCCTGCATCTCGTAGGCCTCGGGATAGCCCTCTCCCAGTGACGGCGCGAGGGGCGGGTACTCCTCGTCCGCGATGCCATCGTCGAGCAGCGTGACGATGCCCGGCTCGGGAGACGGGACGGGGCTCGCGCTGGGGCTGGGGCTGGGCGTCTCGGAGGCAGCCACGGCCTCGGACCCGCCCGCCGCCATCACCGCCCATGCGATGCCGCCGCCCAGCAGGACGACGCCGGCACCAGCCGCTACGCCGATGAACCAGGGCGCCTTGAACCACGCACGGTGCGTGGACGACTCGGCTGGGTCATCGGAGAGTGGCGCCGCGGCATCGGGCTCCCGCGTGTGGACGTCGTCCGTCTCTTGGGGGGCGGGCATCACCTCGGTGGGCCACTCGGACCCGTCGCCAGCGTCGTACTCCCCCTCGGCACCCTGCCCCTGGACTGGCAACTCCTGAGACGGAGGCACGAGCGAGCGGCGCTCGGGGTCCGTGTGCGGCTCGTCCGCGGCGCTGTCCCGCAACGAGCGACGCTGCGGTACGTGCGGATCCTGGTCTGTCATTGGCCAACCCCCTCGACACTCGCAGGGTAGCGAGCGGGAGGTGCGCCGCGCATGGGACCACAAGTCCCTGGTGCCGAATCGTTACGGCGTGGCGGGAGGCAACACGATGTGAACGATCAGCCCGCCCCCAGCGCGGGGGATCGCGTTCACGGTGCCGCCGTGAACCTCCGCCACGCGCGACACGATCGGGAGGCCAAGGCCATGACCCGAGACCTCGGAGCGCTGCGCGCCGCGGCGGAAGCGCTCAAACAGCGCGGGCACCTCGGCGGGGTCCACCTCGGGACCGGTGTTCTCCACCTCCACCACCGAGGCACCGCGGCGAATCCCCACGCGCACAGCAACCCAGCCGTCGGAAGCCGCGTTGTAGCGAATCGCGTTGTCCACCAGGTTCAGCACGGCGCGCTCCACGAGGATCGGATCGGCCAACACCGGCGCGTCCTCCACCTCAAGGTCCAGCGCCACCCCGGCCGCCGTGGCCCGCGGCTCCAGCTCGCTCACCACGTTGGCTGCGACGTCTGCGAGGTCCAACGGCTCGCGCGTGTGGATCACGTCGTCGGCGCGGGACAGCGCCAGCAGCGAGGCGATCAGCGAATCCGCCCGCGCCACCTGATCCCTCACCTCGCTGGCAAGGGCGGAGGCATCGGCGGACGGCGCCTCGGCGCTCAGGGCATTGTCGGCCGATGCCTGCAGCACAGCGAGCGGGGTGCGCAGCTCGTGCGAGGCGTCGGACGCGAACCGTTGCCGCGAGGTGAACGCGTGCTCGAGGCGCGCGAGCATGCCGTTAAACGAGGCGGTGAGGCGCGCGAATTCGTCGTCCGGTCCGGTGTGCGTGAGCCGGCGATCCAGGGTGGTCTCGGAGAGCTCATTTGCGGCCTTGGTGACGCGATCGATGGGCCGCAGCACGCGCCCGGCAAGCCAGTATGCGAGGCCCACCGCAATCACGGCAGAGATCGCAAAGGCCAGCAGCGACCGTGACAGCAAGTCGTCGAGCACGTTCTGGCGCACTTGCGCATCAATCTGCTTGATGACCTCGCCCACGGGATCGTTCTGGGCGGGCGCCCCGGGCGCCTGACCCGGCTGGTCGCGAGGGGTCACCTCGACGTCGTAGCCCTGTGACTGCAGCGCATTCTGCAGCGCCGATGCCCGCTCCTGGGCCTGCGCCTCGGGAGTCGTCGCGTACGCGACAAACGCGTACGACGTGCCCACGAGCACCGCGGCCAGCACCACAAACAGCGCGGCGAAGAGCAGGGTGAGGCGAATGCGAATGGTGAGGCGCGGCCGTGGCAGGCGCGCCGCCCAGGCAGGGGCCTTCACGCGGGGACGCCTCACACCTCCTCCCGCGGATCGCGCAACGAGTACCCCACGCCCTTGATGGTGACGATGGGGCTCGGGTCGCCGAGCTTGCGCCGCAACGTGACCATCGTGACGCGCACGGCGTTGGTGAGCGGGTCTGCGTACTCGTCCCACACCTTCTCCAGCAGCGTCTCGGCAGAGAAGACAGCGCCAGGCCGCGACGCGAGCACCTCGAGCACTCCAAACTCCTTGGGCGACAGCGCCACCGGCTGGCCCGCTCGCACGACCCGACGCTCGTCGTGCCTGATCTCCACGTCTCCCACGGTGACAACGGGCTTGGGTGCGGGGCCGGATCGCCTGGCAAGGTTGCGCACCCTCACCGCCAGCTCGGCCATGGCGAAGGGCTTAGCCAGGTAGTCGTCGGCGCCAATGGAGAGGCCCTCGACGATGTCGCTGAGCGTGCCGGCGGCTGTCAGCATGATGACTCGCGGTCCGTCGCCGTGCTTGGTGAGACGGCGACAGACCTCGTCGCCATGCACCTTGGGCAGGTCTCGGTCGAGCACCACCACGTCGTAGTCGTTGACGTGGGCCTTCTC